>CALDOH010000079.1 GCA_937912185.1 uncultured bacterium
GAACCACCTTCATTGTGGCTTCGGCAGCGGTCTACTTTTTGTTTATGGCGGCGTGGCTTAATTTGATATTATTTTTAGGTTTTATAATTTGGATTAGGGTACTGATAGGTTTGGTAGCACTTGGCGGCGGCGGTTGGAACTTGAAAAAATATTTTAAGGATAAAGATGGTGGCTGTGAAGTGACTGGTGATGAAAAGCGCCGTAAGACCTTTGATCGTCTCAAAGAAGTAACTCAGCAAAAGAATTTTTGGGTAGCTTTTATCGGTATTATTACCCTGGCTTTTGCAGTCAATCTAGTAGAAGCTATTTGTTCAGCTGGCCTACCAGCAGTCTTTACGCAATTGTTGATACTCAATGATTTACCTACCTGGCAGTACTATGCGTATATTTTGCTCTATATTTTCTTTTTCATGCTTGATGATCTATTGATATTTATCATCGCTATGGTTACCCTGAAGATGACTGGTATCTCAACCAAGTACGCTCGTTGGTCCAATTTGATTGGTGGTATCCTGATGTTATTGATTGGTTTATTATTACTATTTAAGCCCGAGTGGCTGCTGTTTGGTTAAATATAAAAAACCCCGCGTCTACCGCGGGGTTTTTTTGATTGAGATTATCTGTTTATATAAGTTTTATAATCGGCACTATTTTTCCATGATTGCCAGCCAATTGTCGGATGGACAGTTTTGCCGCTGTGCTTTAGTGCTTGAGCAATAGCATGGATTGGGTACTCACCGTAGACGTAGGAGTTTACTACTGTATACCAGTGATTGATACTGATATTAAGTGGTCTACCCAATTCTTGTTCTAGGGCTACTTTAAGTTCACGAGCTCTAGCTTGTTCTATATCACTTGAGACCCTAGCTTTGCCGTAGGCAAATGAGCCGAGCTTACCAGGACCAAGTGGGTCGTAGCCGTTTTTGATTTCAGTACCATCGCTATAGCCATCACCGTCAGAGTCCCAGTGGTTGGGGTTGGTGCCTAGGTCTAGTTCATAGCTATCAGATAGACCATCATAGTCACTGTCAATGTCACTAGAAATTATTTTGGTACCAAGAACCATAGCTCTTTGCTCGGGCATAGTAGAAACTACCAGCTCATCGCTTTGCTTACCTTGTCCGTAGATATTGTCGTAGGTAAAAATTTTGTAATAATAATTTGTGTTCGGCTCTAAATTCATCAAAGTTATTTTATGGAAATCCTCACGCTTGTCTTTATTGATGTCAACTCTAGTATGATAACGACCAGGTTGTGTACCGTAGACTAAGTATGATCTAGAAATAAAGTTGGTTTTGAATCGTATGGTAATAGAGTTTGGAAAAATTAAATCAGGATCAAAGTTGGCTGGTTCAACATCATAAATTTTGAAGTCACCAGGATTGATACTGCCATGAGTATTAATGATCATTACTCCAGAGCTTCTGGTGTTGCGAGATTTGTCGGAGGCAACGATTCGGAGATAATATTTTTTATTAGCTTCTAAATTGCGCACCACAAACTCATGTTCTTGGGTCAGACCGCCGACGCCAACTTTCTTATTCATCTCATCTAGATCAAGGCCATACTCGATTGTAGCATTGGTCTTTTCGTTGGTCTTCCAATAGAGAGCGGTGGCATTACCAGTAGTTTGTAGTATTTCTTTTTTTAGAAATTCAGGGCTTATAGAGTCAGGCATATTTTTAGTGGAAAAACTCAAGAGGTAAGTTTCAGCCGCATTCTGGTCTTCATTGTAAGCTAAAATTTTGTAATAATAAGTTTTGTCACTTTCTAGACCATTTAAAGAAACGGTATGGTAGTGGTCATAGATATTATATCCAGAAAAATATTTTAGATTATCCTGATCATCACCATAATAGACTGTACCCTTGGTAGGGACAGTGGTTCTCCATTTTATCTTAGCTTTGCCATCTTGGATGTCATAAACACTGATATTGGAGACAATAACAGAATCGGCCCTAGTAGCTTGAGCATAGCTCAATAGACCAAGGGACATAGCGATAATTAAGATGATTTTTAGCCAATTTTTCATAAATTTAAGCTATTATTTAGTGTAATAGAGAATTATACCATATTTTATGAAAAATGTCAATTACTTAAGACAGTGCTTATTTTAAGCTAAATTTTAGATAATATATAGCCTTACCCCCCTGCAGGTGTATCTTTTCATAATAGGTTTTAGTGTCAAGGTGAAGTCCCTTATGGTTATCACTATGAATGTTATCTATTTTTTCTAATATTTGCCCGCCAAAGTCTTTCACACTCTCTTGGGAATAAGTAAATAGATTAAAATCATCGGTTTTTAGGTGGACTGAGCCATCTTTTTCTAATGTTTGCTGGTAAAGCTCCAAAAATCTAGGAGAGGTCAATCTTTTTTTGATTTGTCTTTTGCGAGGAAAGGGGTCAGGAAAGGTAATCCAAATTTCAGTTATAGAGTTATTTTCAAAGTATTCAGCTAGGTTTTCTACCTGTAGGCGCAAAAACATAACATTCTTTAATTTTTTCTCCAGGGCATATTTAGCACCAAACCAAAGGCGCTCGCCCTGGATATCGACGCCGATAAATTGTTTTTCAGGGTATTGTTTAGCCAAAGATATAGTATACTCACCTCGGCCACAGCCCAACTCTAAGATCAATGGCTTTTCAGTCAAAAAACCTTGTAATTTTTTCTTAATATCATTTTGGCTGATTTGGGCTACATTAGCCAAGGTGTCTAATTCAGCAAATCTTTGTAATTTTTTCTTAGGCATACCCCGTTAGAAATATTAAAGTAGTTATTAGCGCCGGTTTTTAATTTTATTGATATTTCTAACCGGGCACGTTACAATATACTTATCTAATTCAACCTTACTATATTATTTTATTATGGACAATATCGAAATAAAAGAACAAAGATCTCAAGCTGGCAAATATTTATTTGTGGTAGAAGTAGGTACTGAGAATAAAACTACCCATCAGGTGACCTTGGAGCGAGACTATTGGCAGAAGCTTAGTGGTCAAAAGGTGACGCCAGGGCAATTGATATTGGATTCATTTATGTTTTTGCTACGTCATGAACCCAAAGAGGCTATCTTAAAAGAATTTGATCTAAAAGATATAAATAAGTACTTTCCTGAGTTTGAGGAAAGTGTAAGGAAGTAATAAATAGATTCAATATTGACCTAGTCTCTCCTAGGCTTGACTCAGGCAGTTTTTTAATTTAATCTGATATTTCTGTTATAATAGTATTATGAATCCAGTTAGAAATTCACTAGATCCTATCAACGAGCGATATAATGGTATGTGTATATAATTTACAAATATGAGCATTAGTAAAACAAAAAAAGATATGGAAAATGATTTCACCATAATTTACAAGATAAATTTCTAACTAGATGAAAATATTAGCTATTGAAACATCTTGCGACGAAACTGCCATTGCCGTCTTATCAGGCGATGGTGATTCTTTGCGCCTGGAAAAAAATGCTGTTTATTCTCAGATTGATATTCACAAAAAGTTTGGTGGCGTTGTGCCTGAAGTAGCCGCTCGCAAGCACCTAGAAACCATCATACCGCTTATCGATGATACTCTAGGCAAAGATAAGCTCAGGGGAATTGATTATCTAGCAGTTACTTCTGGACCAGGCTTGGTTACTTCTCTTATATTGGGGATTACTGCTGCCAAGACCTTGGCCTACGTTCATCAATTGCCACTTGTATCGGTCAATCATATTGAGGGCCATGTTTATTCTCCTTGGCTGACTAATGAAATAGATGCTAAAAAGCATTTTCCGGCACTAGTGCTAGTGGTCTCTGGTGGGCATACAGAAATTATTTTAATGAAGGGTCATGGTGATTATCAGTTGATTGGGCAGACCTTAGATGATGCTGTTGGCGAAGCCTATGATAAGGTGGCCAAGCTAATGGGTTTAGGTTATCCTGGGGGGCCAATAGTTTCCAAGTTGGCCGAAGAAGGTAATAAGGACGCTTATAAGTTACCGCGGCCAATGATGGATAGCGGGGACTATAATTTTTCTCTTTCTGGTCTTAAAACTGCCGTGCTTTATTCTTTGGAAAAGAAGAAAAGTATTGACCAAGAAGATATTTCCAATATGTGCGCTTCTTTTCAAAACGCAGTTATAGAAGTTTTGCTCAGCAAGACTATCAAGGCAGCCAAAGAATTTGAAGTAAAATCTATAATGATCGCTGGTGGGGTTTCTGCAAATCAGGCTCTCAAAGATGCCTTGGGCAGTGAAGCTAAAAAAATGGACTTACCGTTTTTTTATCCAGAATTAAAGTTTACTGGAGATAATGCCGCTATGATTGCTGTTGCTGCTTACTATAAAATCAAGAGTAAAAAAGCAGAGCTATTGAAAGGCAAGAATATATTTTCTTTGGAGCCTAATGGTAATTGGCAGCTAGTCAAAAATAAAGTATAATATCTTCACCTATGAAAAAAATACAAAGTAAAAATATAAAAGATACTCAAAAAGTGGCCCATGACTTGGTAGCTAGTCTTGATGGTGCCAGCTTGATTGCCCTGATGGGTAATCTTGGCGCTGGCAAGACAGTTTTTGTCAAAGCTCTAGCTGAGGCTTTGGGTGTAAAGGACAATGTTACTAGTCCAACTTTTGTTTTGATGAAAATCTATGATACCAAGCATGATATTATAAAAAAATTAGTTCATGTTGATTGTTATCGTCTGGAAGGCAAAGAGGATTTGGTAGACATTGGCCTATCAGAATATATAGAAGACCCCAACACCTTGGTAGTAGTAGAGTGGGCGGATAAAATTAGCAATCTACCAGAGCAAAGAATCAAAATAAGTATTCAGAATTTAGGCAAGGATGCTCGTTTGATTGAAATTGACTAAAGGGTTAATTTATATTATTGTTATACTACAATTAAGTAAAAGCGCTTTACTCAAGATTAGTGTCACTTGGGGAGCTGTAGGAAGAAAATCGTAAGATAAGTAGAACCTACCGGGGTGCGCCCGTTATAGCGTCAGAATTAAGAATCAAATTAAGGTGGTACCGTCCGATTATATCGGGCCCTTAAACGCAGCAATGCGTTTTTATTTTTTAAGGAAAAATTATGAAAGTTAAAGATTTAGACAAAGCTTATGAGCCACAGAAATATGAAGATAATATCTATACTGCTTGGGAGCAGTCTGGATTTTTTAACCCAGATAATTTAAAAGCTAAAGGCAAGCCTTTTACTATATCTATGCCACCACCCAATGCTACTGGTATCCTTCACCTGGGGCATGCGGCAGCCTTGGCCTATGAGGATCTAATGATCCGCTATCGTCGTCTCAAGGGTGATAAGGCCCTCTGGGTGCCTGGTACTGATCATGCTGCTATTGCCACTCAGACCAAAGTAGAGAAGATGTTGGCTCAGGAGGGCATTAGTCGAGAAAAGCTTGGTCGAGAAAAGTTTTTGCAAAGAGTCAGAGACTATGTAGCTGATTCTCAAGGCACTATCCGTAAACAGACTCGTAAGATGGGCTCTAGTTGTGATTGGTCACGTGAGCGCTATACCTTTGATCAAGGATTGTCCAAAGCAGTCTCCGAGGCTTTTGTTAAAATGCACAAAGATGGCTTGATTGAACG
>CALDOH010000080.1 GCA_937912185.1 uncultured bacterium
TTGCTAGTATTTCTATTAGTATAATCTTTGGCTCTTTCTTTTATAATGTTGGTATTGGTGAAGCGATAGATGATGCTTTTGCTAGAAGGTTGCCATTTTATGGCAAGTTGGTAAATCCACGGCAACAAATTTGGCTCAAAATAGATGATGGACTTTTAGGTGGTGTGATATTAGAAAAAGACGGCAAAACTTTCATCTTAAAGGATATGCAAGGTCGTGAATGGCAGGTGTTTGCTGAAAATGCCATAATGCTAATAGACCCTCAGGTTGGTCAACCAATTCGGTCTTTAGGTGAAAAAATAGACGAAGGGCGTTTTGAGGCTGATATGATTTTGCCTATGAGGGGGATGCATTGGATGAAGGGTCATCCAATGTTTGAAAGAAAAGTAAAGGGTGTGCGTATTATTAGATAGACAGCAAGTTCCTCCAAGCCGGCAGGTAGGTGACAAGCTGACATTTAATAATTAATAGTATAATCAATGGGAAAAAATAAAATTTATTTATTAGCTTCTTTTATGGGGTTGATAATCACCACGTTAGTAGTTTCTAATTTAGCTTCTGCTCATGAAGAACCCAAGGGAGCAAATTTTGATCCCACTCGGCATGAAGCTATGCAAGAGATATTAACTAATCGTGATTATCAAGCTTGGAAAGAAACGGTTGATAGTCGACCACATATCTCTGACTACATTACAGAAGAAAATTTTGATCAGTTTGTAGATATGCATGAGTTGATGATGGCTGGCGATCGTGAGGGTGCTCAAGAAATTCGTGACGAGCTTGGGTTACCAGAACGAGGCATGGGTATGGGCTTTAAAAGAGGTATGGGCTCTAGAGCCGGAAGACATTTTCAGTCAGATGTTGAATAAAAAATAAAGTGGTTTTATAGCAAAAAACGCTTCCTGACATGAGGAGCGTTTTTTGTTTATCTATTTTTAAATTTTTCTCTGAGTTTTTGGATTTTATCGTCTTCTTCCCAACGGTTTTTTCTATTACCACCGCGAATTGTTTCTCTTATACGTTGTTGCCGCAGCATTTGTTTCATTTTTTCTTTATCTTTTTCACTTTTGACGCCAGTGACTCGAGATTGGTCTGATTTTTTTTCTGCTTTTTCTCTCAACTCAGCAATAAAATCACGAGCACTTCTTTTTTCTTGAAAGAAGTAGTCGTCACCCTCATTTTCATTGGCTTCTACATTTTTGCGTTGGGGAATCATTATGCCACTCATAGTTCTAGTTTATATCAAATAAATAGACCGGTCAATCAAATTGTAGTATGATATAAAGAGGATTATTAACCAATAAATATATGGCTATTAAAAAAAGAAAATTACCAGTTAAAACCATAAAATACTTGGACAAAGCTGGTATCAAACATGAGTTGTTAGAACATAAGACGGTCTATACAGCTATCGATGCGGCCATTACTATGAAAAAACAGTTTGATCAGGTAGCTAAAGCACTCTTGGTAAAGGCGGACAAAGATTATTATATAGTCCTTTTGCCAGCTGATCACAATCTAGATATGGCTAAGCTTAAATCTGCTTTGAGCAAAACTCAGTCCAAAGAGATTAAGGTGATAAAAATACCCGCAGAGAAAATGGCTCGAGAAGTTCTTAAAATAAAAAATGATGCCATGGCTGCTTTTGGCAGTTTGTATAAATTGCCAGTCTTGATGGAAAAGAGATTAGAAAAAGTAAAAAAAGCAGTTTTTTCCTCTGATTCTTATAATCACTCGGTAGAGATGGCAGTTAAAGATTTTATAAAGTTAGAAGAAGTAATACTGGCGTCATTTGCTGTTAAGAAAAAGGTTATGGCTCCACAGCATAAGCCAGTCAAGAAAAAAGTAGCTAAAAAGAAGACCGCTAAGAAAAAAGTAGCTAAAAAGCTTCGCTCATAAGCAAAAGCCCGATGTATAAAAATTCCCCAATTGATTTTAGGGGATTTTTATTTTGTAGCAAAAAATGGTATAATTCAATTAATCTTAATTATAAAATAATATTTCAAATGCCTAGAAAAAAACTTTTTACCATGAGAAAAACAGCGCAGTTTAGATTTATTTATTCAATGAATAATTTGGTTGG
>CALDOH010000081.1 GCA_937912185.1 uncultured bacterium
GCCAACAAAAGGAAAATAAGAGGTGGTCTAAAAGAGGCCATGAAGGACGCTGATGTTTTTGTCGGTGTATCAAAGTCAGGAGTACTTAAGGCAGGGATGGTAAAAACCATGAATAAAGGAGCAATTATTTTTGCCTTAGCTAATCCTATGCCTGAAATAATGCCTGCTCTAGCCAAAAAGGCTGGTGCAGAGATAGTGGGTACTGGCCGTTCAGATTTTGCTAATCAAATAAATAACGCTTTGGTTTTCCCGGGATTTTTTAAAGGGTTACTTTTGGCTCGACATAAAAAAATAGATAATGTCATGAAAATAGTGGCCGCCCAAGCATTAGCTGCTTATTTGAAGAAACCAAACAAAAACAAAATTGTGCCAAAAGTTTTAGATAAAAAAGCGTCTTTAGCAATTACCAAAGCAGTGGCTGGTTATAAAACTAAATAAAAAACTATGAATGCATATGATAATGCTCTAAGACAATTAGAGAAAGCCGCTAAACTAATGAATCTTGATTCAGAGGTGGTGGCTCGCCTTAGTGTCCCAGAAAAAATAGTTATGGCTAGCTTGCCAGTACGTATGGATGACGGACGTTTGGAAATTTTCCAAGGGTATCGAGTCCAATATAATAGCGCCCGCGGACCATATAAGGGTGGAATCAGATTTCATCCGCAAGTTGATTTGGATGAGGTTAAGGCTCTGGCTTTTTGGATGAGTATCAAGACGGCAGTAGTAGACATTCCTATGGGTGGCGGCAAAGGCGGGGTAGTAGTTGACCCTAAAGCACTTTCTCAGAGTGAACTAGAAAGGCTTTCTCGAGCTTGGGTAAGGGCTTTTCGGGCGGTGATTGGTCCAGCTAAAGATGTGCCAGCTCCTGATGTTTATACCAACCCGCAAATAATGGCTTGGATGGCTGATGAGTTTTCTATCCTAGAAGGTAAGCCATCTATTGGTGTGGTCACTGGCAAGCCACTGGATTATGGTGGTTCCAAGGGACGAGGTGCTGCTACAGCTACTGGTGGGTTTTATATTTTGATGAGGTTGATAGCAGAGCTAGATATAAATCCAGGAAAAACAAAGGTGTCAATTCAGGGCTTTGGTAATGCTGGTAGTATTATGTCTTTGCTTTTGGACAAGGAAAATTTTAAAATAGTAGCTTTGGCAGACTCTAAAGCCCAGGTCTATAATGAAAAAGGTTTGGATTTAGATAGGGTATTTGAGCATAAAGAAAAGACTGGCTCT
>CALDOH010000082.1 GCA_937912185.1 uncultured bacterium
CGTCTAAAGAACTAGATTTTTCTTCTCGACTATCATAGCTTGGCAAAACAATTTGCGAAGTTTGATTATCAGTATTTTCATCTTGGTCTTCTGTCTCAGCCAACTTAAGTAAAATTTTATTAGCTTCTATCCTAGCACCAATTGGTGACCACTCGTCATCTGAACCCAGGACCTTATACTGCCACTTACCCTCTGCCTCTATAGTGTAATAAAACTTATACTTACTAGGATAAATCCCCAACTGTTTAACACCGTCCTGATCAGTATCTAGCACCTCAATTGCCAAGCGTGTTGGTGGGCTAGGGTCAACAAAATGAACCGTAAAACCATCAACTGTTGGTAGTGAACTATCAGTTGGTTTAACAATTATTATTTTGGCTTCTGCTTTTGCAAAAGGGATTATCAAAAGAATAAAAAATAGTAAAAAAAATGTTTTTTTCATGTTCATTAATAATGTTTTTCTATTTCTATTGTGTTTAAATAAGCTTTAAAAAATTCATCCATTGGCAAAGCATCTATAAAAATAGCCTTAACTTCTTTGACCATTTCATCTTCTTGCTCCAAATCAGCGGCCAAATACCAGATAATATAGCCCGGTGGCATTGGAATCTGTAAAATCTTGCTAAAACCACCCACCTCTAAATCCTTGATTGGTTCATAAAAGTCTACCAATTGATCTTCCTTTAAATAAACACTACCATCTACCAGAGTCAAATCATCAGAAAAAACCTTACCAACCTCATTAAAGTCCTGCCCTTTATCTAAAGCCTCGTAAGCTCCTTGAGCTTTAGAGATACCCTCTAAATCATTATAGTTAGCTAGTAAGTAATTATAAATTTTTAGTTCTAAGGCGGTCGGCTCAATTACAAATTTTTTATAATCTTCAAATGACACACCAAAATCTTCTTCAGTACCTTGTTTAAACTCTTCTAGGTCTGGTATATAAAAACTAATATAACCCTCAAGTTCTTCAGGACTTACATGTAGATCCTTTTCTGTGGCTAGCTTATTTAACCAAACATCTCTCAGCAGCCGATCCCAAGCCAATTCATCCTGCTCATTAAAATCAACCATACCCTCATCTTTAAAATCATCAATAAAGGTTCTAACTTCTAGATAATCAACTAAGGGTATTTCTATTTTTAAATCACCGTCTTGTATAGTTGCTGCCTTTAATCTATAGGTTTCGGCTATCCATTTAGCTGGAGCACCATCAATTTTATGAGCACGAACCAAACTTATAGCCAGAGGCTGGGACAGAACAATGGCTACTAGTATTATAATTATAATAATGATTTTTTTCTTCATCCCGTTAGAAATTTATTTTGT
>CALDOH010000083.1 GCA_937912185.1 uncultured bacterium
ATAAATTAGCCTATTGTGTTCCTACCACTCACCAGTCAAGCGCTCACCACCCATCAAGGAGGATGCTTTGAGTACTGTCCCTGGACCGGATGATCGTAATATCTGCAAGATTATTGCGGCAAAAGAGACCAAGCCACACACTTACTTTATATGGGTGTTCATCGCCGCCATGGCCATCCAGGTCATTTTTATCCTCATGTATCTGGACTCTCTTGTTCGATACAAACTCATCGCCGCTGCTCTGTGCTACGGCGCCCATCGCATGATGTTCAACTACCTCAAAAACAACTTCCTACTGGCCATCAAAGATGACGACACCTACTCCTATGCCCTCGGTGGCCGACTGACCAACGCTTGGTCAACTTTCAGTATGATACTGGTCTTGATCGCAGTTTTCCGCTTCTGGTAGCCTACCCACCGCTTGATTTCAAGCGGTATTTTATTTGACCAGGGGGTCTTATTTAGCTACAATATAGCTATAATTTGTTAAAAAGCTACGATGAAAACTTTACTCTCTGGTATAAAACCAACTGGACACATTCATATCGGTAACTATTTGGGTACTGTAAAAAATTGGGTTGAGCTACAAGACAAGTATGCTTGTTATTTTTTTCTAGCTGACCTCCACGCCCTAACCATCAAAATAGATCCCAAAGAGTTACAAAAACAAAGTTTTGATTTAGCGGTAGATTTACTTTCTTTAGGAATAGACCCTAAAAAATCTATTTTTTTCAAACAGTCCGATGTAGTCGGTCATACTGAGCTGGCTTGGATTTTCAATTGTCTTGTTCCAGTATCTGAACTAGAGAGAATGACTCAGTTCAAAGATGAAAGCGCCAAGCAACCAGATAATGTTAATGCTGGACTACTGACCTACCCGGCCCTACAGGCGGCTGATATATTACTTTATTTGGTAGAAAATGTACCAGTAGGTCAAGATCAAATACAACACCTTGAGCTTAGTCGTACGATTGCCAGAAAATTTAACAAACGTTATGGCAAATTCTTTCCAGAAGTAAAACCAGTCCTCTCGCCAACACCAAAAGTAATGGCTCTCAATAATCCCATTAAGAAAATGAGTAAATCTATGGGCCCAGCTAGCTATGTCGCTATTCGTGACGATAAGGAAACGGTCATAAAAAAAATCAAAAAAGCCATCACCGACGAGCAGGGTGTAAAAAATCTTTTGGAGCTTTATTCCTATTTTGGCAACCAGAAAAAATACGAGGCTATGTTCAAAGATTATAAGGCCGGCAAATTAATGAATATAAAACTGAAAGAAGAATTAACTATTTCTATTTTAGCTTTCCTTGAACCAGTTCAGAAAAGAATTAAAGACTTAGAAAAAAATCCAGGCCTGGTCCAGAAGATTTTGGATGACGGTACTAAGAGAGCACAAAAAATCGCTCAAAAAAATATGAGTGAAATTAAAAAACTAGTTGGTCTAAAATAAAACAACCCCCTCTATTTCTCCCCCTTGTATAAGGGGGAAATGTCCGTAAGGACAGAGGGGGTTGTTTTATTTAACCAAATTCTTTATTTTTTTACCCGAACAACAGGACTTTATGTTTTCTATAGTAGTGTCGAGAATTCTCTCCAATGCTTCTTGGCTATTAAAGGCGTTGTGTGGTGTCACTATTACCTTGTCAGAGATCAACAACATATGCCCTTCTACTATGGTCTGTAAGTATTCTGTAATATCCTTTTGGGTCTTGGCCATAAAATGAGGTGAGAGAAGTTCTGCTTCTTCTTTGAGGATGTACTTTTCCTCTTCCAAAACATCAAGACCAATACCCGCCAACTTACCAGATCGTAAGCCATCGACTAGGGCTGTAGTGTCTATCAAACCACCACGAGCAGTATTAATAATCATGGCTCCGTCTTTGATCAGTTTGATATTCTTGCGATCAATCAAGTGATGAGTTGATTTATTATACGGTGCGTGTAAAGAAATGATATCTGATTTTCTAAGCAGGTTGTCTAAAGTGGTATATTTAAAGCCAAGTTTTTTAGCTAACTTAGAGCTTCTTTTGATATCAAAGGCTAATACATCCATACCAAAACCCTTAGCCATACGAATAGCATGTTGACCAATATTACCAGTGCCAACAATACCAATGGTCTTGCCTCGTAGGTCAAAACCACGCAAGCCATCTAGACTAAAATCACCCCGAGAAGTGCGCTCATAGGATTGATGAATTTTGCGAGACAAAGAAAGTATCAAGGCAAAGGTATGCTCGGCTACAGTATTGGCACCATAAGTTGGAACATTAGCTACCTTGACCTTGGCCTTAGCAGCGGCCTTGAGATCAATATGATCAAAACCAGTTGAACGAGTAGTAACTAGTTTCAAATTTGGCAAATCAGCCAACACATCCTTTGTTACTTTGGAGTATATAAAAGGAGATAATATATCTATATTTTCTATCTCTTTGATTTCTTTTGGCGAAATAACCTCATGAAAAAAATAAAGCTTAAAACCTTTAAGGGATTTTTTGAGATATTCTTCTTCCCAAGGCTCTACTTCAAAAAAGGCTACTTGTGGTTTTGTTTTCTGTGACATATATTTTAAAAATTAATTGTTTTAGATTTAATGTACCTGCCCAAAAATTTTTGAGCAGCTTGATCAAATTTTTCACTACTATTGCTAGTCAAAAAAATCCTTTGCGGCTGATCTGACTTTTTTACCAAATCATCATGTCTAAGTAAATACTCTTCCAGCTTATGAGCTACCACCTCTCCACTATTCAATACTTTAGTTTCTGGACCAAAATATTTTTTTATTAAATCTTCCAAAAATCCATAATGCGTACAACCAAGCACCACAGCATCTGGTCTCTCTTGCCTCAGTGGTCTGATATATTCCATCAATACTATCTTGGTTTCTGGCTGATCTTCGCGGGATTGCTCTATTAGAGGTACCAATAATGGACAAGCTTGCTGTATCACTCTTATGTTTGGATCAATATCCGCAAATTCATTTATATAGGCCCCAGAATCAACAGTGCTGTTTGTACCCATAACTGCTACAGCCCTGTTTTGTGTCAGCTCGCCAACCGCTTCAGCTAGTGGTCTGATAACCCCTAAAATTCTTTTATCTGGATAACGTTTAGGGAGATATTCTTGCTGTAATTTTCTCAAAGCCATTGAAGAGGCAGTATTACAAGCCAATATAATTAAATCGCAATCTTGAGCAAACAAATAATCAACTGCCTGCTTAGTATAATTATAAATTATACTCTGACTTAGTTCTCCATAGGGCGCTCGAGCGTTGTCCCCTAAGTAAATATAATTATACTCTGGCAATTTCTCTTCAATATATTTAAAGATAGTCAGACCCCCATAGCCTGAGTCAAAAATTCCAATCATTAAAAATTATTTTTTAGTCATACCTTCAAAAGCCCTGAGTATCTCTAGCGGCAAAGCAAAAATAACAGTGTTTGACTGATCTGAAGACAGGTCATTAATTGATTGCAGTGTCCTTAGATGAAGTGCACCGTTTGAACCTGCTAAGATACCAGCAGCTTTGGCCATATTGTCAGCGGCCAAAACTTCACCTTCAGCCTTGATGATGACTGCTCGTCTTTCACGTTCGGCCTCGGCTTGTTTAGCAATGGTTCTTTGCATATCTTTTGGTAGCTCAATATGCTTAAGATCTACAGACACCACTTTGATACCCCAAGGATCCGTAGCGGCATCAACGATCTGTTGGATACGATCAGAAATATCATCTCTCTTGCTGAGCAACTCATCTAAGGTGACCTCACCAACTACATCACGCATTGTAGTCTGAGCAAGTTGAGACACAGCATAATAAAAATGCTCTACCTCTAAAATTGCTTTTTCAGCAGCTATTACTTTGTAATAAAGAACTGCGTTGACGTTAAGAGTCACGTTGTCTTTGGTAATAGCATCTTGATCTGGCACATCGACCGCTTTGACACGAATGTCGACTTTAGTCATAGATTGAAAGATTGGCAATACCAAGCGCCAGCCAGGGGCGGCCATCTTGTAGTACTTACCAAATTGAAATTTTATACCTCTTTCATATTGATTGACCTGACGAATAGAGATCAACAAGATAAAAAGGACAAAAATCACTAAAATTACTAAAAATACTCCCATAATTTTATATTAAATTAATAAATTATTCTTTTATGTCAATCAACCCAATTACTTCAGTTATCTTTTCCTGGAGCAACTCGGCTGTTTTAGCCTCAATTGTTATTCGAAGAAGTGGCTCGGTATTTGAAGGCCTGACGTTGAACCACCAATCTTTAGTCTCAACTGTAATACCATCTATTTCATCCAAAATGTCTTTTCGATAATTATCCCTAATCTTATCTAACTCCAAATCAATATTATCAACCGTAAAATTCATTTCTTCACTCTTGTGATAAAGATTATACCCCTTCATGATTTCTGAAGCTGGACGACCATCTTGGGATATTGCTTCTAAAATAAGCACCAGAGCAATAAAGGCATTGTCAGCATAATAATTTTTCTTAAAAGCAAAATGAGCTGATACCTCCCCACTCATGACTCCATTTTGTTCTCTCATATGACGGGCTAAATTCATATAGCCGACTTCACTTCTGATAGCAACGCCTCCCCATTCCTTTATCATATCTTTTACCGAGTGACTGCAAATTAAATTATATACAATACCAGCGCCTGGATTTCTATCTAACATTGATTTGACCATAGGAAGCATGGTCATGTCACCTTTATAAAAATTTCCTTGTTCATCCAAAAAATTTATCCGATCACCATCAACATCACAAATAAATCCTAGATCTGCCTCAGTTTCTTTTATCTTAGCGGCTACTTTATCTGGCGCACCTTCTGTCAGTGGATTGGGTGGACGGTTGGGAAAATCTTCATCGGGCTCTGGAAAAATATGTATCAACTCACATGGTAATTTATCAAATATTTTTGGCAGTAGCAAACCATTCATACCATTGCCAGTGTCAACCACTACTTTTAATGGTTTTATTTTTTTTGTATCAACAAAAGAAAATATTTGTTCTAAATGATCAACTTCGATATTCTTGTCACTTATCTTGCCTGCTACTTTTTCATCATTCAAAGGAAAATCCAAATCTTGTAATATCTTGTAGAGCTCTTTACCAGAAATAAAATCAATGCTATCTGGATAGTCTAAATTTTTATAAGCCATCTTCACACCACCATACTGAGGTGGGTTGTGTGAAGCCGTAGCCAAAAATCCACCATCATAACCATAACGACCGACAGCAAAATAATAATCGTTGATTGATACCATTCCAAGATTATCAATAGTAACTCCATAATCCAAAAACACCTTTATGGCCTCGTCTAATATTGGACCAGAAGATTTCCTGACATCGCGACAAACTACCAATTTTAAATCTTTAATTGGTTTACTTAATTTATCAGACAAAAACTTAAGATAAGTTTGAGCAATTAAATTGGCTATTTGCTCATTTATCTGACTAGGATATATACCCCTAATATCGTAGGCCTTAAAGATAGATGCATCTAAATTTTCCTTATAGGGCATAGATTACGGTTAATTATCAATATCCTTATTTTATCATATAAAGCAGTAAAAACACAATAAAAAACTGCCCTAGGGCAGTTTTTAAATAAATTCTTCTTTTGATTTTCTCACCAGACAATTGATATTAAATTTTGTCTTGTAGACTCCTTCGGGCCTGAGCTCGAAGTGAGCAGTCTGAAGTAGGCGGGTCAACTCCTTGTCCGAAAAGCTATGATAATAACGCCAAGCCTTAGAACCCTCGTAAGTTGTCCAAGGAATAAAGAAATCATTCCAAGATTTTTTCTGCCAAAGATTTTTCATAGCATACTGGACATATTTTTTCTGCCAAAGATTCCAATTGGTCATAAACAAATAACCTCCTGGCCTTAACCAACGATGAATTTTAAAAAGTAAATCCAATCTTTCCATTTTGGTAGGTAGATGATGAAAAGAGGCTATCATACAAACCACATCAAAACTATCAGGATTAAAATTAACCTCTGTCATATCAGACACCAAAAACTTGTGACCTGGAAATTCCTCTTTGGCTTTTTTTACCAGCTCTTTAGAAAAATCAACTCCTAGATAGCTGAAGTTTTTATCAATTTTATCAAAAGACTTGAGTAGACGTCCATTACCACAACCTAGATCTAGAATCTTGAAATCTTCTCGCAAATATGGTATAAAAACTTGTAACTCCTCCCACGGATAAGCTCGAGAAGAGGAAAACTCCTCGGCAATATCATCATATACCTGCCTTACATTATCTTTTATTTTTTGAGATTTCATGACTAAAAATATTGATCAAAATTTAATTGAAGAAATTTTACTGGAACTACTGCAGAAAAACTGTTCCAGTGAGCTTGAATTTATCCGGGCATCACGCCAGGCTTTTTCAGCCCGCAAAATGGTCCCAGTATCTAAAGCTAAGTTAATTGTAGCATATAAAAATCTGATAAAAAAGGGCAAAATTAAGGAGGACAAGAACTTTGCTAAATTACTAACAAAAAGAGCAGTTCGTACTTTGTCTGGTGTTTCGGTCATTACTGTCCTGTCCAAGCCCTTTACCTGCCCTGGTAAGTGCGTCTATTGTCCCCTAGAGCCTGATATGCCCAAAAGCTACCTTTCCAACGAGCCGGCTGCTGCTCGCGCCAAAATGAACCTATTTGACCCAATCCGTCAGGTCAATATGCGTGTTCAGGCGCTACTAAACAACGGCCACCAAGTCGACAAACTTGAGGTCTTGGTCCTAGGTGGAACTTGGTCATTTTACCCTGTAGAATATCAAGATGAATTCATCCGTGATTTATTTTATGCAGCCAATACTTTTGATGAAGAACAAAAAAGGGCCCCCCTATCATTAGAAGAAGAACAAAATATAAATGAAACTGCTAGATATAAAATTATTGGTCTGACTCTAGAGACTAGACCAGACTATATCAATGAAGAAGAAATAAAGAGGCTTAGGCGCCTCGGTTGTACTCGTGTACAAATTGGTGTTCAACATACTGATAATAAAATTTTAGAACTAATAAATCGTGGCCATGACATTGAAGAGAGTATCCACGCTACCAAACTTCTTAAGGAAGCTGGTCTTAAGGTAGACCAACACTATATGCCAGACTTACCCGGATCTACACCAGCCAAAGATCTAAAAATGTTTGAGTATGTATATTCGTCACCAGATCTACAACCAGACCAAATAAAAATATACCCCTGCGTAGTCAATGAGTATGCTCCGCTCTATCGTTGGTATGAGCAGGGCAAATACAAACCCTATTCTGAAAAAGATTTAATGGAGCTTTTACTTAGTGTAAAAAAAATTACTCCCCCCTGGGTCAGAATCAATCGCCTGATCAGAGACATACCTGAAGAAAGTATTGTTGCTGGCAACAAAATCACCAACCTCCGTCAGTACCTACAAGTTGAGATGAAAAAACGAGGACAGCAGTGCAAATGTATCCGCTGTCGGGAAGTCCGCAGCGACCTTGTCGAAAAACCCAAGCTAGTCAAACGAGAATATCCAGCCTCAGATGGTCAAGAAATTTTCCTGAGTTTTGAATCAGCTGACGAAAAAACAATCTATGCCTTCCTCAGACTTAGATTTAATGAAGACCCTAAAAAAAATATCTTTCCTGAACTAAAAAATGCCTCTCTAGTAAGAGAACTACACGTCTACGGTCAGATGATACCAGTCTATAACGAGGCTGTTGATGATGAGATCAGCCAAGCCCAACATTTAGGACTAGGCAAAAAACTAATGTTAGAAGCAGAAAAAATAACTAAAGAAAATGGTCTAAGTAGAGTGGCGGTTATCTCTGGTATTGGCGTCCGAGGATACTATCGCAAACTAGGCTACACACTTGAAGGTACCTATATGACCAAAGAGCTCTAATTGACAATAATACTTTAATATAGTTAAGATACAAACGAAACGATCTTTCTAGCGTCCTACTTCACTAACAGGGAGGTTAATTTTGGCCGATAAAGCGACAATCCAGCTATACCGTGCTGACGGGAAACTAGGAGTTGATTTTGACTCCCCTCAAACCCTATCTAAATTTCTAGCCTTCATCAGGTGGTCAAAAAACACACGCAGCAGCGTGTATATACCCATACTTGAAAATGGGGGCGTCATCCCCCGAGAAGATCCTAAGTTCCAGGCTCTACTTAAGAGACTGGGCATTATGGATTTTGATATTCCAAACAACCTACGAGCTGTTTTTCTGGTCGATTTCCTTCAATTTGAAAGGAGTCTCGCGATGGATTTGACATGGTGGGAAAGAATTCCCCGTGATCGTAAGGTCGATTTCCAGACCTATCTGGAAAAACGGCAGATCCCTCAGATCAGCGACGATCGCCAGACAACCCGTGAACGGGAGCTGATCAAGCTGGTCATCCTACCCCTACTCCAGGCTGATGGAGAATTCAATCCCTACAACGTGGAGATCGAGCTAGCCCAAGCCTGGGACATGACGGTGGGCCAGATGCTGACCAAGTTCCACGATCTGTGGCTGGAGATGGTTCGTTTGTGGACGGTCCGAGAGGTTGCCAAACACCTCGGCAAGAAACCACGAACCATCCAGAACTGGGCCAGTACTGGCCAGCTCTTTGGTGAAAAAGGACGCCGCGGTCACTGGTACTTCACCCACGAAGTACTGATCGACTACGAAGCGGCCTAGTGTATCGACCGAGTTTACTCGGTCTTTTTATTATACTTGATTGTCGGCCCAAATGTGCTAAACTAAATATCGTATTATTAAAACTACAAATACATGCCAAAGCTAGAAAATATTGACGCTGAGATATCCGAAATATTAAATAAAGAACTAGATAGACAAAGACAAGGCGCTGAAATGATTGCTTCAGAAAACTTTGTATCATCAGCCATTCTTGAGGTTGCTGGCTCAGTACTAACCAATAAGTATGCTGAAGGCTATCCTAACAAAAGATACTATGGTGGCAATGAATTTATCGACCAATCAGAACAACTAGCTATTGATAGAGCCAAGAAACTCTTTGGCGCCGAGCACGCCAATGTTCAACCACACGCCGGCTCTCAAGCCAACATGGAAGCCTACTTTGCCTTAGCTGAGCTAGGTGATACCATCTTAGGATTTTCACTAGACCATGGCGGACATTTGACTCACGGCCACTCAGTGAATTTTTCTGGAAAATTTTATAACTTTGTTCACTATGGTGTAGACAAAGAAAAAGAATTGATTGACATGGATCAAGTCAGAAACTTGGCTAGAAAACACAAACCAAAAATTATTTTAGCTGGGGCCTCTGCCTATTCAAGAAGTATTGATTTTGTACCCTTTGCTGAAATTGCCAAAGAGGTCGGAGCATATCTGATGGTAGATATGGCACATATCGCTGGACTGGTTGCCGCTGGACTACATCCCGACCCAGTCCCTTACGCCGATGTTGTCACTACTACCACCCACAAAACCCTGCGTGGTCCACGGGGAGCTATGATACTTTCCAGGACAGAAGACCGACTCAGACCGGCTGACAAAAAAAACTTAGCTAGAAAAATCGACTCAGCGGTTTTCCCTGGTATGCAAGGTGGTCCCCTAGAACATATCATTGCTGCTAAGGCCGTTGCCTTTGGCGAGGCTCTCAAACCAGAATTTAAAACTTACCAAGCGCAAGTTATAAAAAATTGTAAAACACTGGAAAACAATTTCCGTGAAGCTGGCATCCGTATGGTCTCCGATGGTACTGACAACCACTTACTAATGATTGATGTCAGCACTATAGGTCTTGATGGTAAAGAGGCTGAAACCTTACTTGATAAAGTAAATATTTTTACCAACAAAAATATGATCCCGTTTGATAAGGGCACTCCTGTCAGACCCTCTGGTATTAGACTTGGCACCGCTGCCCTAACTACTCGCGGTCTCAAAGAGCCAGAAATAGAGTTGATTGCCTCTATTATGATAAAAACCTTAAAAGAAAAAAAAGCCACTAAAGAAAGTAAAGAAAAAATAATTGAGCTCATGAAACAATTTGAGCTTTATCCTGAATTATAATCATTTGTCACTCTGGAACGCAGTGATAGAGTCTAAAAGTTTCTAGATTCTATCGGCCTTCGGCCTCCAGAATGACAATTCAAAACTATGGAAAAAATAATCAACGGTCGCGCTTTAGCCCGAAAAATACGACAAGAAATAAAAGAAGAAATATATAGCAAACACCTGAGGCCTAGTTTGGCTGTTGTTTTGGTTGGTGAGGATCCAGCTTCACAACTATACGTTGGTCTCAAAAAAAGAGCCTGCCAAGAAGTAGGGATTGATTTTCATGAATACCTATTGGCTGAAAATTCTAGTGCTAAACAAGTTTTAGAAGTAATTAATTTTTTAAATAAAGATGAAACAGTGGATGCTATCTTGATCCAATTACCCCTACCTGAACACTTAGACGCCGATGAAATCATTTTTGCTATGGATCCCAAAAAAGACGTCGATGGTTTCCATCCAAGTAGTATTAAAAATTTTTTAGATAACCAATCTAGCTTTGTCCCTGGCCTAGCTCTAGGTATTTACAAGCTAATTGCTAGTACCGAAGAAAACTTAGCAAACAAAAAAGCGACTATTGTCGCTAAAAGTAATATTCTCTATCAACCAGTAGCCAAGCTTCTAAATGACCAAGGAGTTACTACTACCATTGTTCATCCTGGTGACAAAGATTTGACTAATAGATGCCAAGAGGCTGATATTTTGATTTCTGCCTGTGGTAAGGCTTTTTTTATCACCGCTGACTTAGTCAAAGATGGGGCTACTGTCATTGATGTTGGTACCAATCAAGTTGGCGACCACACCGTTGGTGATGTAGATTATTCGGCAGTATTTTCTAAGGTAAAATATATTACCCCTGTTCCTGGCGGAGTAGGTCCAATGACTGTCGCGATGTTGCTTTATAATGCTTTGAGGTTGACCGAGGATTAAATCAAAGTATTTTGCCAAGAGTCCATCTTGCCAGCCGTTTTGGCTGTTTTTATTTTATCTATATCAAACACCCTGACTGCTCCCCTAAGGTGACAAAATGCTTTTACTTTATTACCCGTTATTCTCTGCACGTCAATTTTGCGATTGGTAGTCTGACCCTTCTCGTCAATATAATCTATTTCTAATTGTTCTCCCCTATCCAGTGCATCATGGACCCTTTGCTCGACTGTGTTGGCACTACCATTGGCCCAACGGGCCACGATCTTTTCTTTAACACCCGAATTGGTATACCAGATATGTCCATGCTCCTTGCCGTAGTCATAGACCTCTTTGGTGACCTTAACATCGTCCAAACAATACTTAATCAAATTATCCCAATCATTATTACGAAGATACATAATAGCGTCTAGGCCACTACCAGACTTGCCGTAGCCCAAAGTGCTCATGGCTACAGACTCCAATTTGAGCCTATGACCCAGGGCATGAACCACTTCTTCCAAAATATCTAAGTGAGGAATGGTTGATAAATCAAAATCTTTAAAATATGGCTGGAGAACTACATTGTCAAAACTTTTACTATTGAAACCAATCAATAATTCTGTATTTTTGAGAACCTCCAAGAGTTCATCAAACTCCTCTTTTTTAAAAGCGCGGTATTTATCTTTATTATAAGAATAAACACCTACTACAGAGACGCCTAGTTTGTGATTATTATGATGACCGCCTACTTCATCAAAGGTTCTTTCAGTTTCTAAATCAAATACTATTTTATCTTTTTCCATATGTCCAATATTATAATAAATTTAAAAATTTTACCAATCACTGGCATCAGGCAAAAATCCATTGTCGTCACTCTCTTTATAATCTTCATCTACTACATACTCTACACCATCTGAAGCATAAGTAACACCGCGGGAAAGCTCATTGTGCTGAAAGAGATTACTATCTAAATCAACAATAAAAGGCGAAGCCTTCAAACTCTTGTGCCCATCATAGCGAAACATAGACAAAGGATAGGTTAAATACAGATATTTTTCTGCTCGAGTAGCTGCTACATAAAACAAACGACGTTCTTCCTCTTTCTCTTCTTCACGGACACATAGTGGATGGGGGAATGATTGATCCGTCATAGAAATGACAAAAACTGCATCCCATTCCAGACCTTTGGCCTGATGAATAGTTGAAAGTACAATGTTACCACCATCTTCTTGTCGGCCTTCTCGTCCAGAAAATGTTTCTTGCAAACTTATTTCATGTAAAAATAAATCTAGCGCCTCATATTCTGAGGCAAAAATTACCAACTGATCCAAATCATCCTGGCGCTGTCGATAATCAGTATATTTTTCAGATAAATAATCCCCATAAGGGTTAATTATGATATTCAATAATTTACCAACATTCTGCTCTTCGCTTCTTATCAGTCTGGTAAATATTTCCATGATCTTTGACCAACTATTTCCTGCCTTAGAGGCTAGTTCAATTTTCGAATCTGGCAATTCTTTGATATCTTTTATCTCAACAATTCGTCGATAAAGCTGTTGAGCTGTAACCGGTCCAATGCCCTCATACATTTCCAAAATTCTCAACCAAGCAACTTCATCTCTAAAATTGCCCAAAACTTTTAAGTAAGCCAAAACGTCTTTGACGTGAGCGCGCTCAAAAAATCTCAGCCCTCCTCTCATTTCATAGGCAATACCACGTTTGTTGAGCTCCATTTCTAAAGCCTGACTGTGGTGAGCTGCTCGAAATAAAACCGCAATCCCCTTGGCATTCATTCCACGATCAAGTAACTGATCAACTCTATCGGCTACAAACCAAGCTTCTTCTAGATTGCTACGCAGAGCTACTAACTCTGGACGCGTATGACTATCTTTGACTGCCTTAAGATTTTTTTTGAACTGATTGCCATTGTCGGCAATAATTTGGTTGGCTAAATTTAATATTTCTGGAGTAGAACGATAATTAGTTTCTAGCTTGTGTAGCTGACAATTTTTGAACTTATCTGGAAATTCCAAAATATTTCTAATATCAGCTGCCCTAAAAGAATAAATACTCTGAGCGTCGTCACCGACCGCTAGAATATTTTTGTGTTCCCGAGATAAATTAAAAATAATCTCCGCTTGAATCACATTGGTGTCCTGATATTCATCAACCAAGACATACTCCCACTTTTTGGCAAAAATTTTTGCCACATCCGGGTGAGCAGTTAACACTTTCCACTCCAACAGCAAATCATCAAAGTCCAAAACATTTGATTCTTTTTTGCGACGTTTATACTCAGTGGCTACTTTTTCAAAATAAGCCAAAAGAGGTAACCATTCTGGAAACTTATGTTCTAAACTTTCTTCAATGCTAATTTTAGAATTATTAGCAAAACTGATAGTTTCTCTCAGCAAAGCTGGAGCTGGTTTATTTTTGGCCGAAATGTTTTTGAACAACTCTTTGCCGATAGTCTTGAACAATTTATCACTATCATCACGATCCAAAATAGTAAAATCTGACTGAATACCTATTTGCTTACCATAGATTCTAAGTAATCGATTGGCTACTGAATGAAAAGTGCCGCCCCAAAGAGGAAATTTGTCATTATTTTTGATAGATAAAAGTTTCCTGACCCGCTCAATCATTTCATTGGCAGCTTTATTGGTAAAGGTAAGTAATAATATTTTTTCTGGTCTTACTCCTTGCTCAATCAACCAAGCTGCTCGATAGACCAAAGTTCTAGTCTTACCAGAGCCAGCACCAGCCAAAACCAAATGAGGCCCATTACCAGCAGTAACGACCCCATATTGTTCTTTGTTTAACTCTTTTTTAAAATCAATCTTTTTCATCGGTCAGACCATTATAACCAATAAAATAAATTATGACCAGTAGTTGAAATATAAAGACTACATAGTTGGCCTGAAAAAATCTAGAAAAAAACCAGAAACAAGCCAATACTAGAGTATAGGAAAATAACATTAGGGTTGTTGAATTTTTCTTGGCCTGAATTTTTATCAGCCACCAGGCTAGTGGTACACAAAATACTAATTGCCAGATTATAAATGGATAATAATCACGAATCGATTTTATCACGCCGGTATGATAGAGAAAACGAGATAAGCCAAAACCATTTATTGGCCAACTAGTTGCTAATGTTCCGCTAGGATACTGGTAGATATCCTGCCAAAAGGATTTAAAGTCCCAAAACAAGAATGGTAAAAGTATTACTAGTCCAGCGAGGATGCCCCATTTTGTTTTTTGCCAAACATAAACCAATGAGTCTCTCCAGTTTTTCTTTTGCCAAAAAAGGTAGAAAAAATAAAAAGGTAAAAGCAGCCAAGCGGTCTGTTTGGTCAGTACGGCTAAAGCTAAAATTATAGACGACTGAACTATTTTATTTTGTCTAAGTAAATAAACTATCCACAAAATAAAAAATAATAACAAAACATCATTCTTACCCTCTATTAAATCTTGGACAAACCAAGGATTGAAAGCAAATAGGGTTAAAGCTAATAATTTATTTTCTTTTCCTTTGACTAATTTATAAAGTAAATATAACGCCGCTAAAAATGCAACATAAAGCAAAATACGCTGATCGTAAAAACCAAAAATGTTTTCTATCAACAAAACTGCTGGCACTGTTAAAATTGGATAAAATGGTAAATACACATAATGATACAAGGTTGGTATTTCATCATACTCTTCTCCTAAAAAAGAAAAAGCTTGGTTGTCATTCCAGTCTGCAAAAATACCATCGGTAAAATCTTCAGTATAAAAATTACGGCCAGCCATTAATTTTTTGGCTGCTAGCTCTGTCTGCAAAGCACCATCGTGTATGTAAAGATAACCACCTGGTTGCCGACTACTACTTATCAACATAGCAATACCTCCGCCAGTAGTAAAAATTATACAAAACAAAACAATCGCCAACTTATGATAATGAAGATCTTTGTTGCCAAAACGTTCCTTTATTTCTAGAATTAAATATATAGCGAATAAAATAAAAAATATGCTTAAATAAAAAGTTTGAAAATACTCCAAGCCAAAAAAATCATACGCTCCCATAAGTTCATAGGAAAACATAAATAATATTATCGGCGTTAAATTGACCCAAGGTTTTTTATTCATAAATTTTATGCCTATATCATATCATGATTTAACGGGCCAAGACAATTGTTGCCATTTGAGTCATTATATGATTTAATTCTGTCTATAAAAGCAAAAAAATATGTCATTTTCCCTAGGAATCGTCGGCTTACCAAATGTCGGCAAATCAACACTATTTCAAGCACTAACTCGCAATAAGGTAGAAGCATCCAACTACCCTTTTTGTACTATTGATCCAAATGTCGGTGTAGTACCTGTGCCAGATCCTCGACTAGAAAAACTAGCTGAGATATCAAAATCGGCCAAGATCATTCCTACTACCATTGAGTTTGTTGATATCGCTGGTTTAGTTAAGGGTGCCTCTGAGGGTGAGGGCTTGGGTAATAAATTTTTATCTCATATTCGAGAAGTTGATGCCATTGTCCAGGTAGTCCGTCGCTTTAAAGACACCAATGTCACTCATGTCCATGGTGAGATCAACCCCGACTATGACAAACAAATCATAAATCTAGAACTGATACTAGCTGACTTAGACACCGTTTCCAAGCATCTATCCAAGGTCATTGCCAAGATGAAGGGCTCTTATGACAAGATTCTAGATAAAGAAAAAGTAATACTGGAAAAATGCCAAGAGACTTTGGAAAAAAATGAATTGCTTAATACACTAGACTTAGAACCAGAAGAAAAAAAGATTTTACATCAACTAAATCTTTTGACCACCAAACCGTTTATTTATCTCTATAATATTGATGAGAATGATATCGGCAAAGATATAGGACTGCCCGATGGCTCAATTGCTATTTGTGCCAAAACTGAAGCTGAGCTAGCCGATCTTGAAGAGGGTGAGGCCAAAGAATATCTCAAAGAACTTGGTATTGAAAAAAGTGGACTCGAATCTTTGATTGTTGCTAGTTATAAGTTACTGAACCTAATTACCTTTATAACTACTGGGCCAGAAGAAACTCGAGCCTGGACCGTGACTGATGGAGCCAAGGCACCACAGGCCGCTGGTGTTATCCATACTGATTTCGAAGCTGGCTTTATTCGAGCCGAAATCATCAACTGGCAAACTTTGCTTGATGATGGTGGTTGGAATCAAGGCAAGGAAGCTGGTCATATGCGTATGGAGGGCAAAGAATATATTATTAAAGATGGTGATACAGTCCATTTTCACTTTAACTAAAATCTGCTAAAATATATTATATGAACCCCGTTAGAAATTCTTACACTTTTACTCTTACGGGGCGAGAAACTAACTAAAAATTAATTTCTAACGGGGTGAAAAAAGCATTAATTACTGGAATAAGCGGACAAGATGGGGCCTACTTGGCAAAATTTTTATTGGCCAAAGATTATAAAGTCTATGGCCTGGTCAGACGTATTGTCAATCGTGATCTATCCAATCTAGAATATTTGGGTATTGATCAAGATATTGAATTTGTCGATGGTGATTTGACTG
>CALDOH010000084.1 GCA_937912185.1 uncultured bacterium
AGAAAGAATAACGCCTAATATTACAATTATATAGTTATATATTGGTCTGACTTTTTTTATAATTAAAGCTGGAAAATGAACAGAAAAATAATACAAACTCATAGCTATACCCAAGGCTGCCGAGTAAGCCAATATAGCCCCTCCTTCATACCATATAAAATCTATAGTTGTGGTTCTACCAAGCAAAAGGCTAATTGCCCACAAAAAATTAAAAAATGTCAGTAAGCTAAAATACAGATTTACTTTATTTTTAATACCACGAGAAAAAATAATCACACTCATTATCAAGTTGATAACCCCAGCAATAAGTAAAATAACGTTTTGAATAGTCATATATTTAAAATTATTACTTCTTCTCTGCCATAGCCTGCTGATACATCAACAAGCTTCCTACAGCGATATCTAGGTATTGGTTAATTGTATACAAAAAATTGATCTGCTGAACTGACAAAAGCTTTTTATTGTTGTCGATCATAACCACTCCCAAAAGCTGTTCGTTGTAGAATATCGGTAAGGCCACATCAACTTCCTTGATAGCCAATTCTTGACACAATTGTTTGTCGGTCTTTAAATAATCTACTTCCGCAGCATTAACCAATTCTTTGACAGCTGTCAAATGCTTGAGTATTTCACTGTCTTGCACACTGAGCAACCTCTCGCCCACTGGAAATACCTGATAAAAATTTTTGGAATTGTCTTTTTTGGCCAAATAAATAAATATTTCACTATAATCAATCACTCGACCAATCTCTTTGACCAAATGAGAAAACAAAACATTCATATCACGACTAGAACGCAAAATTTCTGCTACCTTATCTTCTGATTTTTTGATATCATCACTAGGATCAATCAATAAAGAAATAATTACCTTAGAAACCATTCTAAAAATCAAAGGAGCAGTCAAACCGAGGAACAACATAAATACAATAATGCTATCCATTTTATCAAATCTGATTCCTACTAGATAATATAAAATCAAATATAGAATATAAAAAACAAAACCCGTAATCAATAATCTGAAAAGATCAATAATTATCCGATAGCTAGAAATTCTCAAATCAATAAATCGATACCTAAACAAAGCATAGGTAACTATTGAGGTAAAAATAACCACACTATTTACTCCCAGATAATAATAATCATGTTGTCCTAAAATCGGTAAAATGACATTGAAGGCTACAGCAAAAATCGCTGTCAAAGCAGTGGCTACAAAAATATATTCAATTTGACGACGGACAATGACCTCGGCCTGCTTCCTGTTTCTGATCAAAACTACCAAACCCCAGGACATCAAGGCTATAAAATAAACTGAAAAATAAAAATACAATCCACCTGGATCGTAACTTATTTGCCCATTAGACACCATCACATCAGTCACATTATAAGGACTAAAAACAAAAGCTGACATGATAATACCTGGCAACCACCAAATAAACTTCTGCCAAAATTTAAACTCAACCCACTTGTCAAACAAGGCATAGACCAACCAGACAAAAGCTGGCGCTATGAACATCGTTGGCAAAAGACCAGATCGCACACTATGAATCAAGTATGGAGTCTCCAAAAACCAGACAAGATTGGCTAGCTCAATGCCCTGCCATAAAACCAAAAGAAAAACCATCGTAAAAATGGGCCATTGTCTGAGCTTGTGTTTGCTGGTCAAGATAAAAATTAGTAAAGAAAAATTGACCAGCCAAACGCCTATTAACACTAATGTGGATAAACTAATCATTATAGCCGTTTAAAATTAAAAGCCGTCTGTATTTACTATAGTATTTTGAGTAATATTAGTCAATCAAAAAGCCCCTCTTTCGAGGGACTTTGTTTTAAACTAATTTACTAAATTTTTCTTGGTAAGCTTTGAGGATTCTACCTGACTTAAAGTCTGGTTTTAATACTTGTAGATCTTTGTACAAAATTCTATCTTCCTCTAAAACTTCTACTCTGACCCTGATAAGGTCAAATAAGAATCGGCTACCTTTGGCCATATGCTCTGGACCACGATACTCCAGGGCTTGAGCGGCCAACATAGCTTCAATAGTCATGATGTCAAAAACATTGTTGATTATTTCTCTAGCCTGACGAGCAGCAATGGTACCAAAACTGACATGATCCTCTTGGTTGGCTGAAGTAGGAATAGAATCAACGCAAGCTGGATGGGCTAAAACTTTATTTTCGGCTACCAAAGCAGCTGAGGTATACTGAGCGATCATATAGCCACTATTGAGGCCCGCTCGTTCGGAATCAGTCAAAAATGCTGGTAGACCTTCACTATTGGCACTATCAAGCATCTTGGCCTGACGACGTTCAGAAATATTTCCCAACTCAGCTATAGCTATACTCAAAAAATCCATCACCATAGCTAGCGGCTCACCATGAAAGTGACCAGCAGAAACCGCTTCATTTGCATCATGGAAGATAAGTGGGTTATCAGTAGTAGCATTTACCTCTACCTCTATCACCTTTCTGACATGGGCAATAGAATCTTTAGCTGCTCCATGTACTTGCGGAGCACAACGAAGACTATATGAATCCTGGACTCTTTCTTGACGATTATAACTAGAAATTATTTTACTGTCATGCAAAATATTGGTTACGTTTTTAGCACAATCCATCTGACCTTGGTGAGGACGGAGTTTATGTACCCTACTTTCATAAGCGGCCAAGGTTCCAGCCAAGCCTTCAAGACTAAGTGCCAAAACCAAATCATATGACTTGGAAAGTAATTCTGCATCATAAACATTAAGACAAGCAATACCAGTCATAAAGGAAGTACCATTGTTGAGCGCCAAGCCTTCTTTGGCTTCCAAAACTACTGGATTAAGACCATTGGCCTGTAAGATTTCCTCTGACTCTCTGCGTTTACCATCGACGATTACTTCGCCTTCGCCCATGATCACTAGCATCAGATGTGACAGTGGAGCCAAATCTCCAGAAGCACCAACTGAACCTTTGGCTGGTACATAAGGATAAATTCCATAATTGAGCAAATCAATCAAAGCCTCAATCACATTCAGTCTAACTCCAGAATAACCATGTGACAAAGAATTCAAACGAATCAAAGTAGCGGCCCTGACAATTTCTTCGGAAAAATACGAACCAGTTCCGATAGCATGGCTACGAATAAGATTTTTTTGTAGGGTCTTGACGTCGTCAGGCGAGATGACTTTGTTCTTGAACATACCAAAACCAGTGGTAACGCCATAAACAATTTTCTCATCATCGACAATATCGTCGACTACTTTTCTTGCTTTTTCAATGTTCTTGATTGCCTTTTTAGACAAAGAAATTTTAATGTTTTTGTGTCTAGCTACTTGGACTACATCCTCAATAGTTAAGGGGTGTTCACCAATAACTAGCTCATGATGACTTGGTTCCATAGTATCAATAGTTAATATTAATGACTCCAGTATGCTACAAAACAAGGCAATTGTCAATAATTTTATACGCCAAAAAGTATAACAAAAAATTGACAAATTTTTACAAATAAGTAATAATGGCTAATAAAGTCCCCGTCCCTTAAAACTCAAAACCTCAGAAAGGATGTGAACCTATGAAACACCCCTATGTTATCTCCCAGGATGCTTGTGACTTGCTCAAGCAGTTTGGAATCTTCCCTTCCGCCGAAGCTAAGACACTCGTCCAAAGACGACTCACCCAAATTCTGCAAGACTCTTTCCCAGACAACGAAGTCCACTTCATCTCTGATGACGAAATGACTATCCGTCTGGCTAAAATGGTCAGGGAATCCCCTCTGCTCAGCATTTGGCAAAACCGCACTTACCGCGGTTCTCATCTTCCTACCAACACTATCGAAGTGACGCGAGCTGTTCTCCCTAGTGGAGAAAACACGCCTGGCTTGACCAGTCGTAACGACAATCTGAATATCGAAGAGCAAATCGCTCGAATCCCCCATGGAGACTATAGCTTAGTCGACGATGTCATCTTCTCCGGAGAAAGTACCATGTGTTTGGTTGCTCTCCTGGCAGAAAAAGGTATTACGATCAAGGAGGTCCACGCTGCCATCGTCATCGGCAATGGTCACAATGTTGTCTCTCGTTCCGGCATCAAGGTGTCGGGAGTAGTCACTTATGACAACGTTGTCGACGAAGTCTGCGAACGCGATTTCATCATCGGCATTCCCTATGGAGGACGAGCTGTTATCGGCGAACCTGTCAGGAAGTCCCTTCATTACGTCTTGCCTTGGGGCAAGCCTACGGAATGGGCATCCATCCCGCCAAAGCATGCTGTCTCTTTCTCCAAACGCTGTCTTGCCCTTTCTATTGATTTTTGGGAGATGGTTAATCCCAAGATCAAGCTTTCTGAAGTTCCGCAACTGCCTGTCGGCGCACCCGACGAAGACGTCTACTTTGTGGACTATCTTCACCAGATGCTCGAACAGCTGTAGCGTAAAACAACAAAAAAAGCCGTATATAACTACGGCTGTTTTTATTTAAATAATATAAAATTATTTTTTACTTTTTTTATCAAAAATTACCAATCCATCTAACGCAGTCTGAATGGCTCTATCCAAACCTTTGGCAGCATCAGGAGATTCTTCTAAATGATAAATCAAATCTGGATCTTCTACAATTTTATTTAAGGGCTCTAAAGTATTTACTGCCAAAACAGCGCCAGCTTTCAAACCACGCAAATGAGCTATCAAGAACACAGCTGAACATTCCATTTCAGAACTAACTACTGGTGAAGGCCAAGTAGACATTCTTTTATCTTTGAAAATGTTGCCCCAACGTAACATATTATCCAAATGTTCGTAAAAAGCGTCGTGAGTTCTATTGATACCAACGTGGTGAGGTATGTTATTTTCCTTAGCAGAAGCAATCAAACTATTTAAAACATCAAGATCAGCTACCGCTGGAAATTCTGGTTCTATATATTCTTTGGTAGTACCTTCGG
>CALDOH010000085.1 GCA_937912185.1 uncultured bacterium
TTTTTACTAGCTTCCTCTTCTGGTTCAAATTCTTCTTCCTCTTCTGGTTCATCATCTACCTCATCGTCCTGTTCTGGTAAAAATTTTTCTTTTAAGATACCTAACGCCTTAGCTCTTTCTGCCATATCCCCAAAAGAAGTATTGAAAGCTAAAAATATTCCAATAAACAAAATCGCTAGTAGGATAACTAGGGCTCCCCAGAAACCAACAAAGCTTATTAGGCTACCACCAATACCAACTCCGAGCGCACCACCACCGTTACCAGCGCTGGTTATTTCTTTGAAACTAAGGGTGCTGACAAAAAAATGTAAAACGCCAGCTACCGATAGCATAATCAAGGTCAAGCCAATGTAGGTAGTAACTTTTATTTTATAGTTATAATTTCTAATCAATATCCATCCTAAAAGCAACAGCACTAAGACAAATACACCAGCCGACCAACCAAAGACATAACTAAGGCCAGTGTTGAGCCATTGGCCAAAGGTGCCAGCTAAATTAAATAAAGATAAAACACTCAAAAATGCTACTACAAAAACTAATACTGTAAATATTCCCCGCTTAGTTTCTGCTCTTAAACCCCAAGATTCCATCAGGCCTTCTTCGTCTTGTTGAATTTGTTTTTTTCTTCCTCTTTTTGCCATAAATATTGCTTATATTAGACTAAGTACTCTATATTTTAACACATAAATAGAGAAAAATAAATGTCTCTTAAAAAATTAAAAAACCCCAAATTTTGGGGCTTTTTAACTATAAATTTATATAAATTTTTATTTACCTCGGAAGCCTGTGCCAGCTGGAATCTTTCTACCAATAATAACATTTTCTTTAAGACCTCTGAGATGATCTACCTTACCAGTAATGGCCGCATCAATCAATACTCTGGCAGTCTCCTGAAAAGAAGCCGCTGCTAAAAAGGAGTCTGAAGTTAAGGCTGCTTTAGTAATGCCCAAAAGCAAAGTATCTCCGGTCGCCACCTCACCCTTACTTTTTTCATTAGCATTAAGAAATTGAGTACTTGTCACAACTTCTCCTGGTAATAGCTCTGTGTTACCAATATCGTTCACTAAAATTCTAGAGAACATCTGTCGAACAATAAGCTCCACGTGTTTATCGCTCAAATTTTGACCCTGTGATGAGTAGATGTGTTTAATTTCAGAAATAACATACTTTTGAACCGCTAGCTTCCCTTGAAGGTTGTACAACTCATGAAGGTCGACACTACCCTCGGTCAAAGATTGACCCTCGGAAACCATATCTTTGTCCTTTACCCAAAGATTATAACCAGCCGGGATAATCACTTCTAATCCCTCACCCTTCTGGCTAATAACCTTCAATTTCTTATCACTTAACTTAACCACACCAAACAGACCAGTCCTAATTTCATTTTTACCATTTATAAATAGAATTTGATCTCTTTCGATTTCATCACCATCTTTAACCTTAACTTTAAAGTCCTCGGCTATGTCATATTCTTCTACTCTAGTTTCTTGTGGTTGAATCTTAATGATACGGTGGTCTTTTGATACCAGTTTATTTGTCTCCTCGTCAATCACAACAATACCATGGATCGGCGCTAAGATAGCCTTCCTCTTTGGTGGACGAGCTTCAAATAATTCTTCTACCCTAGGCAAACCTTGGGTTACATCAGCTTCTCCAGCCACACCACCAGTGTGGAAGGTTCTCATAGTCAATTGAGTGCCGGGCTCACCAATACTCTGAGCCGCTACAATACCAACAGCTGATCCTAAAGCAACTATTTCATTGTGTCCCAAATCATAACCATAACATTTTTGGCAAACACCCCGTTTTAACTTACAAGTAAGTACTGACCTAATCTTAATACTGTCTGGATCAACATCAGTAATGTGCTCAGATAATTCTTTAGTGACCAAAGCTCCCTTCTTAATTAATATATTACCCTTAGAATCTTTAATTGGTTCCATTAAGTACCTACCAATAGCCCTATCTACCAAGTTTTCACCAACAGCCTTACTTTCTTCTTTGGTAATAATACGGCCTTCTTTGTCTTTACAATCTTTATCTAAAACAACCACGTCTTGAGAAACATCAACCAACCTTCTGGTCAAATAACCCGCATTAGCGGTTCTAAGTGCTGTATCAGACAAACCCTTACGAGTACCATGAGTAGAGATAAAATACTCCAATACATCCAAACCTTCTTGGAAGTTGGCTTTTACCGGCAATTCAATAATATCACCAGCTGGATTGATCACCAATCCCTTCATACCCATGACCTGAATCAATTGAGAAAAAGAACCACGAGCGCCAGAGTTTAAAATAGAGGCGATTGAATTTTTAGGATCCATAATCTCCTTAGCCCTCTCAGTAATTTTACCCTTAATTTTTTCCCAAACCTCAATTACTTTGATATATCTTTCCTTGTTGGTTAAAAGACCTTGATTGTATTGCTCACGTATTTCTTCAACTTGTTCTTCACCTTCTTTTACTAAGTCATTTTTAACTTTCAGTTTAGGAATATCATCCATACCCCAAGACAAACCAGAGGCTGTAATATAATAAAAAGCAATATCTTTTACATCATCTAATAACTTAACAGTAGCCTCGTGTGAAAGAGTACGAAAAGATTCAGCAACAATATCCTTTAAACCTTTCTTATCAAGAGTTTTATTTACATAGTCGAGTCCCTCTGGCAAAACCTTATTAAATAAAATCCTACCAATAGAAGTCTCAATTGGTTTTATACCAGCTCGTGTTACTCGGGCTTTTATTGGTTCTTGTAATTTAATAATCCCAAGTTGAAATGCCCTTTCAGCTTCGTTTTCATCACTAAAAATTTTCTTAACTTTATCATCAGAATCGACGTGTGTCATGTAGTAACCGCCCCAAACAATATCTTGGTTTGGTACCGCTACTGGCTCACCCGTAGCTGGTTTAAGCAAGTTGTTGGCTGAAAGCATAATCTCAGCTGCTTCTTTTTTACCATCTTCTGTTAGTGGCACGTGAACTGCCATTTGGTCACCATCAAAATCGGCGTTGAAAGCAGAACAAACTAATGGGTGGAGTTGGATAGCTTTACCCTCAATCAAGATTGGTTGAAAAGCTTGAATACCCAATCGATGAAGAGTAGGAGCACGATTGAGTAATACGTGCGCACCCTTAATGACTTCTTCTAAAATAGCCCAAACTTCTGGGTGACCAGCTTCTATATATCGATTAGCACTACGAACATTGTGTACTAACTCATTCTTTATCAAACGAGAAATAACAAATGGTCTAAATAATTCTAGCGCCATGATTTTTGGTAAACCACATTGATGAAGTTTTAGGTGTGGACCAATCACAATCACACTACGACCTGAATAATCAACACGCTTACCAAGTAGGTTTTGTCTAAAACGACCCTGCTTACCTTTCAACATGTCAGCAATACTCTTAAGTGACCGCTTCTGACCGGTAGAAGCAGTAACAGTTTTGCCATGACGAGCGTTGTTGTCAATTAAGGCATCAACTGCTTCCTGGAGCATTCTTTTTTCATTTCTTTGAATAACCTCTGGAGCATTTAAATCTTTTAGACGTTTAAGGCGATTATTACGGTTGATCACTCGACGATATAAATCATTCAAGTCAGATGAGGCAAAACGACCACCGTCTAGCTGAACCATTGGTCTTAGATCTGGTGGAATGACTGGAACAGCGCTCATAATCATCCACTCTGGTTGAATCTTGTTTATAATCAAGCTCTTAATTAGACGAGCTCGTCTAATTATTTTTTTCTGACGAGAAGGAATGGCTGTTTCTGTTTCCTTTTCTAGAGCTTCTAATAATTCTTTTAAATTAATGGTCTCTAATAATTCTCTAATAGCTTCCGCACCAATACTAGCCTCGAAAACATGCCCATAACGAAGAGCTAGTTCCTGATATTTAGTCTCAGAAATAATTAACAATTCTTTTAGTTCTCTCAATTCTTTTAGAGCAGTGTCAGCGGCCTCTTCTAGACTCTTTATTTTGTCTATCTTGGCTACATTAAGAGACATCAGTTCAGCTTCAATTTCTTTCTCTGCCTTATCTTTAACCTTACCCTCAGCTAGTAGTTTGGTTTTTTTATTATTAATTTCTTGACTACGTTGATTGAACTCATTATCAATTTGTTTTCTCTTTTGTTTGAGCTCAGCCTTAATCTGCTCAATGGTTTCCTGTCGTGCTTTATCATCTACCTTGGTAATAATGAATGATGCAAAGTAGATAACCTTCTCTAGGGATTGAACACTTAAGTCTAAAACCAAGCCAATCTTTGAGGGAATACCACGTAAAAACCAAATGTGTGAAACTGGTGCTGCTAAATCAATATGACCCATGCGTTCACGACGAACGATAGCTCGAGTAACCTCTACTCCACACTTATCACACACAATCCCCTTATAACGGATACGTTTGTACTTGCCACAATAACACTCCCAGTCTTTGGTCGGGCCAAAAATCTTCTCACAGAACAAACCATCTTTTTCTGGCTTTTGGGTTCGATAGTTAATTGTTTCTGGTTTTAAAACCTCACCATGTGACCATCCATGAATATCTTCAGGAGAAGCTAGTTTTAATTTGATGGCATCAAACTCCATGACGGTGGTTTTTTCACTGGCCATGAAGGTGGTTTTGGTTGATGAAGGAGTAGGCATATGTTTAAAAAATTTATTTTAATTATTTTCCTGACTCATTTTCTATAATAGAAGACTCAGAAAGATCGTTGACAACTGGAGCTTCTTTATTAAGAATCTCCTTAGTTTCTTTCCCTACATTATCAACCACTCTCTCTCTCTTACCAATGAGCTCCACATCTAAGCCTAGGCCTTTAAGTTCGCGGACCAAAACATTAAATGACTCTGGTATATTCAATCTATCGATTGGTTCTCCTTTAATAATTGATTCATAGGCCTTTGATCTACCAGGAACGTCATCTGACTTAATGGTAATAATTTCCTGAAGGGTGGCGGCAGCACCATAGGCTTCTAGAGCCCAAACTTCCATCTCACCAAATCTCTGACCACCAAACTGAGCCTTACCACCGAGTGGCTGCTGAGTAACCAAAGAGTAAGGACCAATTGATCTCTGATGGATTTTGTCCTCTACTAGGTGATTTAACTTAAGCATGTAAGCTATACCAACCGTAGTCTTATTATGAAAAGGCATTCCATTTCTACCATCATACAATTGAAGTTTACCATCTTCTGGCCAACCAGCTTTTTTCAACTCACCTCGAATAGTCTTTTCTGACACACCATTTAAGGCTGGGCTAGCTACTTTGTAGCCGAGTGTTCTGGCAGCTAAGCCTAGGTGGGTTTCGAGTAATTGTCCTAGATTCATACGAGAAATAACACCAAGTGGATTCAAAATAATATCCACCGGAGTACCGTCGGCTAAAAATGGCATGTCAGCTTCTGGTACTACTCTAGAGATAACACCCTTATTACCATGACGACCAGCCATCTTATCACCTACTTGAATCTTACGAAGTTGAGCTACTGTTACTTGAATAGTCTTAATTACACCGGCTGGTAACTTATCACCCTTATCTCGAGAAAATACTTTTATATCAATCACCTTGCCGCGTTCACCGTGCTTGAGATACAAAGATGTATCTCGAACGTCCTTGGCCTTTTCACCAAAGATGGCACGAAGTAACTTTTCTTCAGCAGAAAGTTCGGTTTCACCCTTGGGGGTAATCTTACCAACTAAGATATCACCGGAAGAAACATTGGCGCCAATTCTGACCACACCTTCGCGATCCAAATCCTTCAATTTTTCTTCACTAACATTTGGAATGTCGCGAGTAATTACCTCTGGTCCAAGCTTAGTGTCTCGAACATCAATAGAATAATCCTCAATACTAACTGAGGTATAATTATCATTTTTAGCAACTCTTTGAGAAATCAATATTGCATCCTCGTAGTTACCGCCATCCCAGGTCATATAAGCTACTAACATATTTTGGCCAAGAGCCAACTCTCCATTATCAGTAGCGGCACCGTCGGCAATAGCTTGACCATTCTTGATTTTATCACCCTTATCAACAATTGGATGTTGATTCATACTAGTAGAGGTATTTGAACGAGCAAACTTATTCAAGTTATAGGTGGTGGTCACACCATTTTTATCAGTTATATCAATGCGGCGACTATCAACGTAGCTTACATCGCCACTTTCTTTAGCTACTACAACTTGACCAGAATCAATTGCTGCCTTAGCTTCAATACCAGTACCAACAATTGGTGCTTGTGGTTTAATTACAGAAACCGCTTGCCGTTGCATGTTTGTTCCCATTAAAGCACGGACAGCGTCATCGTGTTCTAAGAATGGAATCATAGAGGTGGCAATAGAAATAATCTGGTTTGGAGCCACATCCATCAAGTCTATATTCTCTATCTTGTCATAGGTAGGCTCACCTTTAACCCTGATGTCAGCAAAACCACTTAAAAAGTAACCGTCCTCATCAATTGGAGTGGTGGCAGCGGTGGTATTAAATTTTTCCTCTTCAAAAGCATCTAGATAAACTATTTCATCGGTAACAATTGGTCTAATGGCCACAGTCTCAATCTCTTTATATTTTTCTAATTCCTTGGCTTTGGCGGCGCTAATTTTCTCACCCTGAGCTACAATAACTGCTTTGGTTTTCGGATCTTTTATATCAACTCGAGCAAACCTATTAGTGGTGTGTTTAGCCTCATTAAATACATCGTGGTATACCTTTCTAAAGGGTGTTTCAATAAATCCAAAATCATTTACCTTAGCATAAGAGGCTAGGTGTCCAACCAGGCCGATGTTTGGACCTTCGGGAGTAGCAATCGGACAAATACGTCCGTAGTGAGTACGATGAACGTCACGCACTTCAAAGCCAGCTCTTTCACGAGAAAGACCGCCAGGACCCATGGCTGATAAACGACGTTTATGTTCTAACTCAGCTAAAGGATTGACCTGGTCCATGAATTGAGAAAGCTGTGAGCTCATAAAAAATTCCTTAATCACACCAATCACTGGTCGAGCATTAATCAATTGATTTGGTCCAAGTGAGGCTAGCTCAAGGGTGCTCATACGATCCTTGATAATTCTTTCCATGCGGGCCAAACCAATTCTAAATTTATTTTGAACCAATTCACCAATAGCTCTAACTCGACGATTACCCAAGTGATCAATATCATCAGGATTTTCCTGACTTAAATTTAATATAATAATTTCTCTAATAACCAAAATCAAGTCCTCACGACGGAGCACTCTAGTTTCTTTGTTGTTTGGAACGTCTAAACTAAAACGAGAGTTGATCTTATATCTACCAACTCTACCAAAATCATAACGATCAAAATCAAAAAACATTGAATGGATCAAACTACGAGCATTATCAGTTGTAGCTAAATCACCAGGACGAATACGACGATAGATTTCTTTCAACCCCTCTGCTTCATTGTTGGAAATGTCCTTGTCGATTGTTTTTTGGATGTATGAAATTTCTGGATGATTATCTACATCTTTAAATAAATCTATTATATCCTGATCATTTTCATAACCAAAGGCACGGAAGAGTGCGGTGATTGGAACTTTTCTTTTCCGGTCAATCTTTACATAAATAATACCATTACTGTCGGTTTCAATTTCCAACCATGCTCCGCGGTTTGGAATAATCTTAGCGCCATAATGACGACGACCACGATGAACTTCTGAGGTAAAAAATACACCAGCACTTCTGATCAACTGCGAAACAACCACCCGCTCCACACCATTAATAATAAATGTGCCGCGATCAGTCATTAGGGGGAAATCTCCTAAATATATCTCCTGCTCTTTAGTTTCGTTGGTTCTCTTATTTACCAGGCGGACCTTAACTCGAAGCGGAGCTTCATAGGTAACGTTTTTGTCCTTAGCTATTACTTCATCAAATTTTGGATCATCCAAATAATAATCTAGAAAATATAGTTCTAGATCTCTACCAATAAAATCTTTAATTGGGGAGA
>CALDOH010000086.1 GCA_937912185.1 uncultured bacterium
TTTTTAACATCGCTTTTTCCCGCGGAGCGGGATCCCGCTCCGCGGGACTTCCTTCCAATTATTATTTAATTCTATTTTATAATTATTTTATCCTTAGATAGGCTTACTTTAATTTTGTCTTTTTCACCACTTAGTAGGCTAGAAGCAATTGGATTGATGATTTGGGTATTGACTAGTCGTTTGAGGCTGCGAGCGCCTTCTTTGGCGGCAGCTTTATCCTTGAGTAGGTGATTTATTATTTTGGGGTCAAAATCCAACTTAATTTCCTTGTCTTTTAGATTTTCTTCTAGGCTGTTTATCTCTTGGCGGATTATTTTTTTGGCGGCAGCGTTGTTCAACGGCCCAAAAACAATAATGTTGTCTAGTCGATTGGTAAATTCTGGCGGTAGATATTTTTTGAGTGAAGCTAGAACCTCCTTGCTAGTTTCATCAAAGTTATTGTCCTCACCCTCTGTACTAAAACCTAGACTAGCTTTTTGATTGAACTGACTCAAGCCAATGTTTGAAGTCATGACAATAATACAATTTTTGAAATTGACTGTTCGGCCAGTAGCATCAGTCAGCTCGCCTTCTTCCAAGATTGGTAGTAATAGGCTATAGACATCTGGGTGGGCTTTTTCTATTTCATCAAAAAGTACTAAGCTATATGGCTTATTTTTTACCAAATCAGTGAATTTATTGCCTTCTTTGTAGCCAACGTAGCCAGCTGGAGCACCAATCAACTTGGAGATATTGAATTTTTCTGAAAACTCAGACATATCAATCCTGATCATATTTTTTTGACCACCAAAGATGTATTGGGCTAGTTTTTTGGCAGTTTCTGTCTTGCCTACGCCACTTGGGCCCATAAACATAAAGGAAGCTAGCGGTCTGTTTTTGTCATTTAGGCCAGTTTTGGCTTTGCGGATAGTACTAGCAACAGCGCTGATTGCCTTTTCTTGACCAAAGATACTTTGTTGGAGTTTTTTTTCTAGATTGAGTAGTCTTTTATTTTCGTCACTGGTAATAGATACCATTGGTACGCCAGTTATATCAGAGATGATTTCTTTGATGTGTTGGCTGTCGATAGTGCCGAGATTATTTTGCTTGTTTTTGTCGTCGAGCGCTTTTAGTCTGACCAAGTCTTCTAGATATTTTTCTTCTTGGTTTTTGTACTCTAGAGCTTCGAGATAATTTTCGTCCAAAATAGCTTGCCTTTTGTCGTTTTGGCAGACTTCAACTTTATCTTGGAGGTTTTTTATTTGCTTGAGTAGGCTTTCCTTGGTATGGCGTACTCTGAATCTAGCAGAAGCTTCGTCGATCAGGTCTATTGCCTTGTCAGGAAAATTTTTGTCTGGTAAAAATCTTTTGCTCAGAGTTATGGCGGACTTGATGGCGTCATCGGTGATTTCTACTTTGTGGAATTTTTCATAATTTTCTTTTAGACCCATGAGTATTTCAAAAGTCTCGTCATCACTTGATTCGTTTATTGAAATAGATTGAAATCGACGTTCCAGAGCTTTATCGCTTTCAATATGTTTTTTGTATTCTTCAAAAGTAGTAGCTCCAATACAGCGGAGGTGTCCACGGCTCAAGGCTGGCTTGAGGATATTGGCAGCATCGAGTGAGCCAGTGGTAGCACCAGCGCCCATGATAGTATGGAGC
>CALDOH010000087.1 GCA_937912185.1 uncultured bacterium
GCTGATTTTATTTTTACTCTAGGCAGATCATCTACACTGGAGATCTCTCCGCTCACTGTTACTATCTGTCCAGACTTGATCTCTGGAAAATCTTTATAGTAAGAATAAACTTCTACTAAGTTAGTATAATATATTTGCTCCTGACTCCGGTCTGCTAAATACAAACTGCGGGTGGGAAATTTAGTATCATTTATCGCCACACCCTGTAGTAAAATTTTCTGCTTTTTTTCTAGTTCAGCAACATCTGCTACAAAATACATTTGTTGCGCTGCTAAAGAGGGCTCGTTGTTTTCTAAAATTCTATTTTCTTTACCTGGACTAGGCTGCTCTGAAAAAAACCACTCATTATTTTCAAAATCCCAAGCATAAGATTGACCCTCGGGAATTTTTTCATAAACAACCTCCTGCCAAACCTCATCATTGGGTGTAAGTAACCTAACTGCATCACTAGAATTATTCAAACCAATCTTACTATCCTGCCTTGGTACCACTAAAAAACTTTTTGCTGCTATAGTGCTGGTAGAAAACTTGTAGGGTTTACTACCACCCTCCGCATCGTCTAGTTGCCAGGCAGATAAATCTATACTATTTTCAGACGCATTATATAACTCTATCCACTCATTATCATCACTGCCAATTGGGTTGGGTATAAACTCAGAAATTATCAAATCGTCTTCCACTAAATTAATTTCAACGGGCCCTGTTTCTTTTTCAACTTCTTTTTTCTCTTCGACTACTTCCTCAACTTGTTGGATACTAATATTAAATTCCGCTCGATCGCTAGCCCCTTCACTATCTAACACCTCTAGATAAATAATGTAGCTACCTAAATTGTCAAAGGCGTGTTTGATGGTCTTTTTACTACTGGTCTGGCCATCACCAAAGTTCCACCAGTAGTCCAGATCGCCACCCTCAGGATCAGAAGAGCTCTCAGCTGAAAAACTTATTTTCTCTCCTGGTAAAAAATCACCACCCTCTACTATAATTTGGGCAGTTGGGGCCTGATTAAACACAAACTGATTAGCTTGTCCGGGGGTAGGAGCTTTGGTCCAGATAAAAATATTTTCCTGTCTAGCATAACTACGCCCTTCAATAGCATCGCTATATTCTACCGTTTCCTGAAGTTCGTTGTTTGGATTGTACAGTTTGACAGCATCGCCGCCAGAATTGTTGAGAGAAATACCAGTAACCTCTTTATACAAAACTAAATATTGATTGGCTAATACACTCAAATCCAGATCTGTGTCTTGATCTAAAACGAATCTACGAGCCGAGTTGTCTTGTAAAGCAAAACTTATTAGGCTCACAGTCTCTGGACCGCTATTATATAATTCTATCCACTCATTGTCATCACTGCCCTCTGGGTTGGGTAAAAACTCAGAAATTATAATTTGTGACCAAGCCTCTTCTGATAAATTTTCTTCTGGTGGAATATCAACCGTCGAAGTACTATTGACTTGGCCTGGTGTACCACCCTCAACAAAACTCTCCTGCCAATTATCACTTTCATTATTTTGATTGAGTTCTATTTTTTCTAAACTAAGACCATCTACTCCTCCCCAGCTAGAATCGTAATTTACCAAAACAGGATAACTCAAACCAGAATCAAAACTAAGGGCTAAATTAGAACTAGAATTTGGCAAGCTCATAACAGTATCAAAGACTGTACCGCTAAAATTAGGGTAGTCTGCCAAAAAATTTTCTGCGTTGTCAGCTAAGATAAAGAACTCATTGCCAGCAACGCTTGAACTACCATAAAATAAATTTAGAGAATGGTTTGAACCATCAAAAAAACGCCAAGTACTACTAGCTGTTAAACTTTCTGTTCCTGAATTATAAAATTCAAGCCACTCGTGACCACTATCTGCTCCTGAGACATCATACATGATCTCAGAAACCAAGAGATCTGTTTCCGCTGCTTGAGCAGAGGATGCTAATACAAAAAATAATAGATAAAAAATCGCTTTTCTTTTCATTTTTTAAAATTAACTTATTACTTTGGCGAAGGCCTGAAGATACAGGCAAACTCCAAGCCTTCACCAAGGCAATAATTAACGCTCGTCAACTTGGATTTCTTCAAGATCCAAATCGTCTTTAGCGGTTTCGTCGCCCTTAATTGCTTTTTTGCTACTTCCACCAAGCATAATTAGGTCGGAGGCAACAATCTCAGTCATATAACGTTTATTTTTGTCTTTATCTTCCCAAGAGCGGTTTTGCAAACGCCCTTCCAAAAAAATTTTAGAACCCTTCTTGAGATAAGTGTTAATTATCTCGGCCAAACGACCCCAGGCAACTACCCGGTGAAAATCAGCCCGATTCTTCTTGACCTTGGTTTGAGCATCGCACCAAGTATAATTGGTAGCAATGCGCAAAACAGCTAAACTTTGTCCAGAAGCCAATGATTTTGCCTCTGGATCGGCAGTCAAATTGCCGATTAAACTTACCTTGTTTAAGTCCATAATCGCTTTTCTCCTTTCTTTTATTTAACTAATTATCTTGACAAAATGGGTCTTTTATCTTAATATAGACGTGAGGCTAACCCAGTTAGCTCTCGAAATCGCTTTTCTTAATAAAAACCCCGCTATGCGGGGCTTTTATTTTTTATAGCCGTCTCAATAATTTTTGACGGCGTTTATTTTTTTCATCTTAGCACAAGATTTTTTTCTGTCAAGAAAAGTAACTGTGCAAAAAACTGCGACGATGAATCGGACACAGGCCAAACTTGTCTAAATGGCCATAATGACGCTTAGTTCCATAGCCTTTGTGTAGCCAAAATTCATAGTGAGGAAATTCCTCATCCAATTCCATCATCAAATGGTCACGAAAGACTTTGGCTATAATTGAGGCAGCAGCAATTTCCTTGAACCTACTTTCTCCATTTTTATAAAAACTAATATCTGCTTGTTGAGTATAACGATCAGCTCCACCGATATAATCTACCACTGCCTCTGTTGGTTTATTTATTTTATGCCTAATTTCTTCCAAAACATCCCACATAACAAGAAAATTGGCCTTTTGTATGCCATATTTGTCAATAAATTGACTATCAAGCATCTGCACTGACCACATAAAATTCTTGATTATAGCTCTAAAAAGGTCCTCTCTTTTAGGACTACTGAGCTTTTTTGAGTCGTCTACCTGGGCCAGGATACCTTTTTGTTTAGGCTTACCTTCATATAAGACAGCTGCTGCCACAATCGGTCCAGCTAAAGGACCTCTGCCGGCCTCGTCTACACCTATAATATATTTAAACATACTTATATTTTAGCTCTTTTTAATAAATAAAAAAACCCCGCCTGGACGGGATTTTTTATTTTTAGTCTCTGGCCTTTATGGCCTTAGCTATTCTATCGAGTGCAACTATAAATGCGGCTGTTCGTAAATCTACTTTTTTATCTTTAGACATTTGATATATTGCCTGCCAAGCTGGTATCATCTTTTCTCGAAGCTCTTTATCCACCTCTTCTTCAGTCCAATAGTTATTAGATATATTTTGTAACCACTCAAAATAGGAAACCGTTACACCGCCAGCATTAGCTAGAACATCCGGAACAACAACTACTCCCTTTTTATATAAAGTCTCGTCAGCCTCTGGTGTTAGTGGGCCGTTGGCCAACTCAAGTATAATTTTGGCTTTAATGTCGTCAACGTTTTCTTTGGTAATTTGATTTTCCAGTGCAGCTGGCACTAAAATGTCTACATCCAAAGCAAAAAAATCTTCTTTACTTATCTCTTTAGC
>CALDOH010000088.1 GCA_937912185.1 uncultured bacterium
CGGTAGATGTTATTACTGGCTTGATTAAGGCTAATATCACTAGTAGGATTGCCTTTGCTGTAGCTTCTGCTATGGACTCTAAAACAATCCTTGATTCTTCTGGCGCTGAAAAATTATTAGGCAAAGGAGATATGTTATTTATGACCGCTGAAACGTCCAAGGCAAAACGTATCCAAGGCGCTTATGTAACAGATGAAGAAATTGCTGATGTGGTTAATTTCATAAAAGACGACGACGAACCAGATTATAATGAAGATGTAACAGCCAAGCCTAGTGGTTCAGTAGCTGGTTTTGGCGGGAAGCAAGATTTTGAGGATGATTTAGCCATGGAAGCCAAAGAGGTAGTAATTAAAGCTGGCAAGGCTTCAGCTACTCTATTACAGCGTCGATTAAGGGTTGGTTATGCTAGGGCGGCTCGATTACTTGATATTTTAGAAGAGATGGGAGTGGTTGGTCAGGCCGAAGGTTCAAAACCGAGAGAGGTCTTAATATCACAAGATGATTTAGAAGAAAACTTTTCTTCAGCGCTTGATGAAGAAGAGATAGAAGATGATGGTCATGAGGAAGGCCAAGACGATGAGGATGACGAGGAGGAAAATGATTAGACCAGAAAAACATGTCAAGATTTAGCCATAAAAAAATTACCAAAGGACAGACCTTGGCAGATAAATTTAGAAAAGCAAGACTAGAGAAAGAGCTTTCTATAAAAGATGTTGAATTAGAGACTAAAATTCCTATAAAATATATTGAAGTTTTAGAAAGCGGTCGTTACAAGGAGTTACCGGGCGATATTTATGCTAAAGCCTGGATAAAGCTTTATGCAAAACTCTTAGATTTGCCAATTAGAGAGCTACTGGAAGATTTTAAGGTTGAAAAAGCTATTAGTGAAAAAATTACCGAGCTAGGGACAATAAGTAAACCGAAAAAAAGTTTTTTTCTGGCCAATATTGTTTGGCCAAGGGTGTTAAAAGTTTTTTTTGTGTCTCTAGTGGTCATGGTATTATTGGGTTATCTGGGTTGGTCGGTAAAAAACATCATCTCTGCGCCCGAGGTAACAATCTATCAGCCAAGTAACAATTTTAAGACCAGCGAGTCTAGTGTAGATGTGGTTGGTAAGACCAAGTCAGAAGTCCAACTTAGCATAAATGGTGAATTAGTTTTATTAGATGAAGAAGGAAACTTCTCCAAGACTGTAAATTTGGTAACTGGCTTGAATAATTTAGAAATTAGTGCTAAAAAGAAACATAGTAAAACTAATAATATAGAGCTTATAATTTTAAGAGAATCTTTTGAAATTAATTAACTAATAAGGCAAGCAATACAGGCTAGTTTGCTGATATCAGAAAGATAAAAGTATGGCTAAAGAAAAGAAGAAAGAAGGAAAGTTTGATCAAGCTATTAAAGACACAATTGATCAAATTAGGACTCGTTTTGGTGAGGGGTCTATCATGAACTTGGGCGATGCCAAGGCTATGAACGTTGAGGCCACCAGTACCGGTTGTTTGTCTTTGGACATTGCCCTAGGAATAGGTGGTGTGCCCAGAGGAAGAATTATTGAGATTTATGGCCCCGAGGCCTCTGGTAAAACTACCCTAGCACAACATATCGCAGCTGAGGCACAAAAGACTGGTGGTGTAGCAGCCTTTGTAGATGCTGAGCACGCCTTAGATCCAGACTATGCTAAAAAGATTGGGGTTGATGTTAGTAGTTTACTGATTTCTCAACCAGATACTGGTGAGCAAGCCTTAGAAATTGTAGAAGCCTTGGTCCGTTCAGGAGGAATAAGTGTGATAGTGGTTGACTCAGTGGCTGCCCTAGTACCCAAGGCAGAGATCGAAGGAGATATGGGCGACAGTCATATGGCCCTCCAGGCTAGATTGATGTCTCAAGCCTTGAGGAAGTTGGCAGGCATTGTACACAAGAGCAACACTACGGTCATTTTTATCAATCAGATAAGAATGAAGATTGGTGTATTCTTTGGTAATCCAGAAACCACCCCTGGTGGCAATGCCCTGAAGTTTTATTCTTCTGTTAGAATAGAGGTAAGGCGAAGCGCTCAGATTAAGCAAGGTGAGAAAATAATTGGTAATCAGGTCAAAGCTAAGGTAGTTAAAAATAAAATTGCCGCACCATTTAAGAGCACGGTTTTTGATATTATGTATAATGAAGGAATTTCCGTAGCGGGTGACGTTTTGGACACTGGTTTAACGTTTGGTGTAATCACCAAATCTGGCAACTCATATTCATACGGTGAGACCAAACTTGGAGTTGGTCGGGAAAATGTCAGAACATATTTACGTGAAAATCCAAAGCTAATCGCCGAGATGAAGAAAAAAATTTGGCAGGAGCATAAATCATCTGAAGTTTAATAAATTTTGATAAAGCCCCGCTCCGCATTGCGGAGCGGGGCTTTAATTAGTATAATTTTAGTATGTCTACTGCCAACAAAATATTTACCAATACTCTGTGGCAAGTTATTATTCGCAGCATCAATATTTTAATTGGTGTTGTTTCTTTAGGTTTGATTACCAGGACTCTGGGGCAGGCTGGTTTTGGTTATTACTCCACCATCTTTGCCTTTGTTCAGATGTTTATGATTTTTGCAGACCTGGGTTTATATCTGACACTGTTAAG
>CALDOH010000089.1 GCA_937912185.1 uncultured bacterium
ATTCGGTTTCATCATCCAAGTCAAGATAAACCTCGGCTAAAGATAAAAAATAAAAATGATTGTCATTGCTAAGTGAAATTGACTTGAGATAATCCTCTTCTGCTTGTTTGAGGTTACCTCGTTCTTTGGCAATATCCGCCAAACTATAATAAACCGCCGCATCTTCATTTTGGGTCAGCTTGAGTAAATACTCTAGAGTTTCTTTGGCTTGGACATACTCCTTGCGATCTCGATAAACTTCAGCTAGAAGTTTATAAGCTTCAGTATTATTTTCATCAACGCTCAAAGCATCTAGTAGTAAGTCCTCTGCCTTTTGATATTCTTCACTATTGAGTAGCTGCTTGGCTTCAACCAGCATATCGCTGACTGCCTGAGACTTGGCCACAGTCGAAGTCATCTGTTCATGACTCTTACGACGCAAATCTTTTTCAATCGATTTCAATTTTTGATAATTCTGTCGGAAAACATCATTGAACTTATCTTGAGTTGGAGCAGTATAATTCTTTACCTTAGAAAAAAACTCCTGCCAAATCCGCTCAAGTCTATTTTTCAATATCTGATCTTTCTGACGCTGGGTTTTTGTTTCCGGCAAAGACTCCACGTTGACATTGGTCAAACGTGGGAATTTTCTTAACACTAGATAAACCAAGTACGCTAGTGAAAGAGCCATTAAAATTATAAGAAATATATCCATGATTTTATGCTTTGTTGTAACTACCAAAAATCTTGATCATTTTTTCTACCTCACGTTGCATGGCCTCGGTAGATGGATTCAATATCTTGCGAGGGTCAATCAGGTCCTCAGAGTCCTTGATACTACCCTTTAAAGCCTTTTTAAAGGCCAAACGTAGGTTGGTATCAATGTTTATCACTGAAACACCGTTTTTTATTGCTTTCTTAAAAGTTGCCGCACTAAGTCCTGAACCACCATGAAGTACAATGGGTATACTAACTAAATTTACTATTTTTTTCAAGAGCACTTGATCTACTCTCTCTATACCCTTAAATGAGCCGTGAATCGTTCCCACTGCCACTGCCAGAGTATCTACCTTAGTCTTGGCCACAAACTCCTTGGCTTGATACGGATCGGTCAACAAATCTTTCATATTGATCTCACCAGTTTCTAATTTTACCATACCCTCTTTACCCAAGATTGATCCTAGCTCTGCTTGAACCCAGATTTTTTTCTTGTGTGCCAATTGAGCAGCCTGCCGACTCAATTTAACATTGGTGGCATAATCTTTTTCCGAAGCATCCATATGAACAGAGTTATAGCCAATATTGATACAATCTTTTACTACTTGCATTTCCTTGCCATGATCCAAATGAATAGCAATTGGTACTTTTTTGCCAATGGTATTGGCTACAGTGGTCATAATAGCAAACAAGGTTTCTAGATTGGAATACTTGATGGCTGAGCTAGAAGTCTGAATAATAACTGGCGACTTCATCTTGACTGCTGCTCGAACAATTGCCAGCGTAATCTCCAAATTGGAAGTATTGAAAGAGCCAACCGCATATTTACCTTGCTTGGCCTTGCTAATAATTTGTTTTATAGGGACTATCATATATTTTTTAAGCTTTATTGACTATATCGATAAAAGTTTTGCCGTCTAGACTCGCTCCGCCAACCAAGACTCCTTTTATTTTCTCTAAGTTAGTAAATTGAGCAACTGTTTCAGCGGTGACACTGCCACCATAGATAATATTCAAAGCGTCTAGCTTTTCTCCATTCATAGCATCGACATAGCTCTGACGCACTATCTGTGACATGCGATCAGCCTCATTAGCATCAATCACCTGACCAGAACCAATTATCCAAACTGGCTCATAAGCCAAAATAATTTGCTGTCCTTCTCTAATATTTACATCTTTGAGAGCTTCATATATCTGATGAATAACCACAAAATTTGTTTTTTCTTCTTTTCGCTCATCATAAGTTTCACCAACGCAAACAATCGGAAGCATATCATGCTCTAAGGTAGCTTTTACTTTTAAATTAATAGATTCATCAGTCTCACCCATGGCTCGTCTTTCAGAATGACCCAAAATAACATATTCACAGCCTAGAGTTTTCAAATTCCGCAAAGAAACCTCACCAGTATGAGAACCAACATCACCAGGATAAGTATCTTGAGCTCCCAAAATAATATCCGAACCTTTAAAGACCTTAGCTACTTCACTCATGGCCAAAAAACTAGGACAAACTACTACCGCTGTGCTGTTAGGCAACTTTGACTTAGACAGCAATTTTTTCATTTCCTTGGCCTCAGCAACAGACTCCTCAATGGTCAGTTGCATTTTCCAATTGGCTATAATTATTTTCTCAAATGGTTTTGTCATTATATTGTGTTAAAAATATTTATAATTCCTAGCGACACTATAGTTACAATCACTCCAGACAAAAAAGTACCTAAACCGATATAAATAAGGGATGACTTTTTGTCGATGGCAAACAACCAGGCCGCCAATGAACCAGTCCAAACACCGGTTACTGGCAGAGGTATAGCTACAAAAAGCATCAAGGCTACCTTGCCCCAAACCTTATACTTACCCTCAAACTTTTTGCGAGTACGCTCAAATAGCCAGTGAAAAAACTTGTCCATCACCTTGGAATGCTGACGCAACCATTGGGATACTGGACCGATAAAATAAATAATTAAAATTGCTGGAATATAACTACCGATTACTGCCAGACTAAAGGCCTGCCAAACTGGTAGCTTGAAACTCTCCAAAGCTATTGGGATAGCCGCTCTAGTCTCACCAATTGGCAACATTGCCAAAAGAAATGTAGACAACTGTGGTGGTAAATTATTCAAAAAATGTAAGTCCATAATTTATCTTTAGTATAAAACAAAACCAGTTTTAAGACCAGGTAAAATTGTCCAATACCCAAGCCGATAAAACTTTAGCATCAAAGAAACGATAATCATTGCTCTCTGAGCCCAAGACAACTGTCAGAATCCTTTGTCCATCCTGACCAAGCACCTGTGAAACCAAGCAATATCCAGAAGCAGTAATATGACCTGTTTTTCCAGCTTCAACATTCAAATAAGAGTTAAGTAGCCAATTGGTAGAATATATTCTTTGACTACGACCAGCTTGAGTCACCAAGGTATAATTGGTGATAGAAGTGACATCAAGCACATCTTCATAAGCAAAAGCAGTATTGGCTAACTTCAAAACCTCTAGGGCAGTTGATTTGTTTTCTTGATTTAGTCCAGTCGGATCAACAAAAATTGTATTGGTTAAACCAAGTTCAGTAGCTTTTTTGTTCATCAAGGCCACAAAATCTTTTTCTACTAGCCCAGTGCTCCTGACCAAGGCTTTGGCAGCATTATTATCCGAAGCCACTAAAGTCAAATAAAATAAATCACTTACTTTGATTATCTCTCCCCGGGAAATATGAGAAGAACTACCATTGGCCTCATCTTCTTTTTGCATAGTAATGAGGTCATTCCAATTGGGTCTATTTTCCAAAAAAACAATTACTGTCATCAACTTGGTGATACTAGCAATTGATCTTTGCTCTTGCGCATTTTTCTGCCACAAGACAATACCCGTGTCCTTGTCCATGACCGCTGCTGACTCGGCGGTTAATTTTACTCCCAATGAATTATTATCAATCTTGTATGGCAATTTACTTTCTTTGCTTTCTTTAAGTTCCAAATTCAAAGTAGCCTGCGTACTTTCGCTGTTTACCGTCACGGTTGGCAAACGATAAACTGGCGAAGCTGTCAGGCCAAAGGAAATTATAATTGTAGAAATTAAAGTCCAAAGATTCATTTTATTTAGCTAAAAATTCTTTAGTCACAGTGGCTAGATTTGGATCATCAGCCATACCAACATAAGGAAAATCAAATTTATGCCCATGGGCCACGACTTCATCTTGGCTGATCCAGGGCAGATAACCAGCTTTATAGGTCTGCCTAGAAAATTCTTCTGGTGGCACTTCAACACCTGGCAAGTATATACTAACTGATTCAAAGCCTTTGGCCATAGATAAAGCCCTATCCAAAAGACTCTCTTCTTTTACCCTTTCTACAGAAAGAGCGTGCATAGCACCAATACATTTTACACCAGTGTCATCTATAAATGCCTTAATATCATCAAAAGGTACATCCTCAGCTGGCCAATGAGCTTCTATATGTGTTCCCTCGGGATACGGCTCGCCCCATTCTTTGATAAAAGAATGTAGAATACAACGATGTGCTCCTAAGATTCCTATTATTCCTTTTATCTTTGGCAAAGCTTTGCGATGCTTGCAATCCAAAACAACTATCACATCATCAACTTCCTTTAGCATTTCCACTGCTCTGTCTATATCGATATTATTTGGTAAGGGAATCTTTTTTTCAATGGTATAAAATTCTTTGGGATGGCCAACATAAATACTATCATTATCTTCATCATAAGCAATATCTATTTCTATGCTAGTACCCCTTTCAATGGCCTCGGTTATTGTTTCCTCGTGTATCTCACGCATATGCCAATACACATAAGACTCACCCAATTCTCTAGCTTTTTCAAGGGGATGGAGTTTTGGTTTTTCCATGGTCATTTCTCGTTCCGTACTTTCATTTATATATCCTGCTTAGTTATTTTTTTGTACTTACCCGGAGCCAAATCACCCAAACTCAATCTCCCTTCAGCAATTCTCTCTAGTTGAACTACCTCATAGCCTAGATTTTCCAACATCCGTCTGATCTGTCGCTTCCAGCCTTGATGAAGAGTCATTTCTAACTGACGAGCTTTATTAATAATGACCTTATCGGCCCTAGCTATACCTTCATTCAGTCTAATACCAGTGGTAAGCTTGGCAACAACATCTCTATTTAAATGTTTATCTACAGTCACTAAATAAGTCTTTTTTATTTTAAACTTAGGATGAGTCAGTTGATAGGTCAGCTCACCGTCATTTGTCAAAATCATTAGTCCTTGAGAATCCATGTCTAGACGACCAACCGGAAAAACCCGAGGAGTCTTTGGTACCAAGTCCAAAACCATTTTATTGTGATGTGGGTCTTCAGCTGAAGACAGGTAACCAACTGGTTTATTGAGCATATAATAAACTTTTTCTTCCAAGCCAACAGATTTATTATTCACTTTTACATCCTGACTATCCTCATCTACCTTGGTGCCCATTTCTTTGATCACTTGTCCAGCTACCTTGACCTTACCTTGCAAAATCAGCTCTTCAGCTTTACGCCGAGAAGCTACACCAGCTTCGGCCAAAAATTTGGCTAATCTAATTTGTTTTTTCATTTTCTCCTTCGCCTATATTATCTGCTAAAAGTTTGTTGAGATTTTCATCACTATTTAATTTTTCATAGTCCGGCAATTCTTCAACCGAAGCAATGCCCATGTGTTGCAAAAAATTCATAGTCACCGCATAGGTGGTAACCAATTGGTTTTTATCACTAGATTCTTCAATCAAGCCACGAATCAAAAGATTGCGAATAATCAAACTACAATTTACACCTCTTATCTGCTCTAACTCTTCTTTGGAAATCGGCTGACGATAGGCAATAATAGTCAAAGTTTCTAAGGATGGCTTGGTCAATTCACCAGTTGTTTCATCTTCAAAATATTTATGCAAAATCTTGGTGTGTTTAGGATTGCTAACAAACTGTAATTTTTGATTGTTGATAGCCAAATGAATACCACTGTCATCAGTATTATATTTTTCCGCCAGCTCTTTGGCCGACTGAGATATTTCTGCTTCTTCGATTTCCAAAAATTTGACCAAATCTTTGATGGGCAATGGTTTGCCAACCGCCAAAAGTAAACTTTCTAAAATTGAATTTAAATCTTTCATATTTCGATTTCGCTCAATACTAAATAATTATTTTCCGTTTTTATCTATATGTAAATCACCAAACATTGATTCTTGTATCACAACAATTTCTTGTTGTTTGACCAACTCAAGCATGGCTAAAAAACTAACTACTATTTCAGTTCTATTTCCTTTGTCTTTCAATAAATTTTTAAAGGTTGTTTTGCCACCTGAACGCAGGATATCTTGAATGTGCTTAATCTTTTCTCGAATTGACATGGCCCGAGCCATGACAACCTTTGGTAGATTGACCACTCGTTCAATCCGACTAAGTACATTTTCAAAGGCTCGAATCATTCCAGCAATAGACAAATTCTTGGGTGGAACAAACTCTCCAGACAAATCTAGCTTAAAGGGCGTAGATCGAACATAAGAATGTCTTTTTTTATCCACAAATATTTTGTTCATCATCTTGGAAGCTTCATAATACTGACGATAAATCTTGAGTTGTTTTTCCAAATCAATTCCATCTTCTTCTTCCATGACAAAATCCGGCAAAAGATTTTTTGATTTAAGGTAGATAAGCTTTGAGGCAATCAACAAAAAATCTGCCACTTCTTCGGCAGCTAGATTATCAGAACCATTGATATAATCTATATATTGATCAGTAACTTTGGCCAGAGAAATTTCACTAATTTGCAGCTTATTTTTTTCGATCAATTGAAGCAGCAAATCCAATGGCCCTTGGAATTGTTCTAAATTTGTTTGATGCATTTATTCACCCCGTTAGAAATTAATTTTAATTCTTAACTTACCCCGTCAGGATAAAGGTGTAAAAATTTCTAACGGGGTTAAATAATTTTATACACCTATTATATCATTTTTAGCTTATTTTTTCAATAAAAAAATACCTGCTTCAAACAGGTTTTTGATAAAAAAATTGGGAGCCGAGCGTATACACACGGCACACGTTCGACTCCCTGGTGGGTGTCGGTAGGTCAGGAGGAAGGTTGGCCTACTTTCGACCCAGAAATTGTGATCACTGTAAAAAGCGATACTTCCTAATATATCATATATATTAAATTTTGTCAAGGGTTTTTAACCAATATCTAGTCTTTTTATCTAAAATTAGCCAAA
>CALDOH010000090.1 GCA_937912185.1 uncultured bacterium
CCTGATAACAATATTATGGTTAATATCTTTTTTTATAATAATAAAAAAGGCTTGGTATAAAAATATTTATATTTTATTTCTTTTGCTGTGGGGATCACTGGGCTGGATACTGGTTTACTTGCCGGTCAACTTTAATCGCCGTTTATCCAATGGCTGGCATATACCGCTAGTTATTTTATCCATCGTTGCTATAAAATATATCTATAAAAAATTACCACCAATTTTAAAAGGTGGCCTGATAATGACAATTTCTATTTTACTTATTTTTGATACCCTATATTATATTATCTCCAACACCCAGATTGTCTACAACAATCAGTTGCTATATATAGATCAGGCTAGAGAAAGTATCTATGAGCTAGTAAAAAACACGCCAGCTGATTCAGCTATCTTAACCCGAGGAATAGAGGGCAATCGATTACCTGCTTTTAGTGCTCGCAAGGTATATCTCGGGCACTCCATGCAAACTTGGCAGCCAGAGATAAAAAATAAAGAGGTGATAGAGCTCTGGACTAGCCAAAGAGATATTAGCACTTGGCTAAATAGCAAGGGGATTGATTATATCTTTGCTAGCAAAGAGTACATACCTGAGTTTTATGATATCAAGTGGTTGGCTACTGAAAACTATATTGAGCCAATTGTAGATAATGATGATTTTATTTTTTATGAGGTCAAAAACTAATCTTATCTGTCTGCGCTGATGTTTTTTTATCTACTACCAATTCTTTTTTATTACCCAACTTATTACTACCATACCAAGTAAATATCTGAAAGCTGTCTATATTGTCTTTTGGATAATAATAAAAACTAATGAGCTCATCCTCGGGCCAAGAAGACATTGGCCAGATACCATAATCTAGCGGCATATCAAAATAGTCCTCACCCTGATAAAAGCGGATCAAAAATTCCTTATCACTTTGATCTGTTTTTTGTAAACTAAGCTTTAACCTCTTTTGATCACCTATACTATCAAGATCCCAAGCAATCAATAACTCCTCTGATAATACATCGGCAGGCATTTTTTCTTGCTTATACAAAGATAATTCTGGCAAAACAACCAAGGCTTTATTTTGCCATAGATAAATATTATTTTCAGCTTTTACCAAACTATAATTTTCCAATATTTTCAGCCAATTTTCTGGCATCTTGT
>CALDOH010000091.1 GCA_937912185.1 uncultured bacterium
GAAAAAAAAGTAGGAGCTACCGCTACTCCTTTGAATGATAATTTTATACCGGTGCAATATAGCACAACTGGTCGTTCTGATGATACGGCCATTTTTGCTTTTCATCCGGATGATAAAGATCAATTAGATAATATTGCAAAAGAAATGCCGTCGGATGATAGTAAAAAATATAGTATAGATAAGATTGTTGATAAGCTGATTGAAAAACAACAATTGAAATTTGATAGTGAAAATAAAGATAAATTTATTGATATACTTTATCAATATTTCCGCAATCGTCGTAAAGCACCTGTTATCAGGGAGATACTATCTACCAAGATATTGTCAGATAAAAAGAAACTAGCAGAGCAATTAGTAGATAATATTTTATCAATTATCAAGGGTATTAAAGCTAAGATTGAGGCCGAAGGGGGCTTGGTGGTTATGCAAAATGCTATGCCTCCACTACCTGTTTTGCCATCTCAAGATGAGGAGCCAGTTGTTATTCCTCCTGAGCCAAAGGTAAATATTGTCGAAGATGAGTTTGCTGATGTTGAAGGAAATATTGAAGTTGATGAGGAAATTAAGAAAGCCTTATTTGAGATAGAAAAGATTGAGGACGAGCCACTAGCAGTCGTTACTCCTCCTAAGCTTGATCCAGAATCTAAGGAAGAAGAAGTAAAAGAGGATGATGAGGTCAAGTCAATCCCAATAAAAAAACCAGAGTTTAAAATCGCCAAGAAGCCCGAGCAAAGTCAAAGGGAAGAAAAGCTCGACCTAATCAAACCCAAAGTTCTTAAAAAAGAGCCACCAGTCAAAGAAATAGGCTTAGAATCTTTACCTAAAGTAATTAGGCCTGGTCAGTCAACTCCAGTCAAAAAACAGATGGATGATGTGCTTAGCAAAGCTCCAGCGCCAGTTGAAGTACCAACCCCTATTTCACCTGTTCCATCAAATCAAAATTGGGGGCTCGCAAAACCAGAGCCTAAATATGTTTTGAGTGGCCCGGTACAGGAACTTCAGGATATGAGTTTTAGGAATTTTAGACGCTCAGGTAACACTGCCCAAGAGAGGGTAGATAAAATATTAGATAAAATAAGTATTTTGGAACAAGATTCTTACACTAAAAAATCTCAAGGTATTGAAGCTTGGCGTCGGAGCGAAACTTATAAGCTTTATTTAGCTCTTGGCGCTGAAAGTATGATTGAAGGTAAAAAGATAGAAGAAGTGGTAAAAGAAAAAGAGGACAAAGGGGAGAGTGTTTTGGATGGTGATGAATTTTCTGCTATCTCTGATTTAAATAAAAAATTGCGATTTTAATAGGCTATGAAAAATAGATTTATTGTACCACAATTTATTGATAAAGTGGATAAAATCTGGGGACCAATTACCGTCAGGCAATTTGTGCTTGTAATCATTGGTGCCTTTCTTATATTCGTTGCTTATAAATTATCAGACTTTTCTCTGTTTATATTCGAAACTGTTATTATAGTTTTATTCACAGCTTTATTTGCTTTTTACAAAGTAAATGGTGCACCTTTTCATGTCTTTGCTCTCAATTTTGTGGAAACTTTTAAAAAACCACCGATTAGAGTTTGGCAAAAAGAATACATTAAAGTGCAAGAGCAGAAGTTAAAGGGTGAAAATGTTAAAGTAGAGGTTATTCCACAAAAATCATTAGTACCAAGTAAAAAATTGTCAGAGTTGTCTTTGATAATTGACACAGGCGGTGCTTATCGTGGTGAAAAAGAGGCCAATGAAATAAATAATTTATCTTATGATATAAAGTAGTCTATGAACCCCGTTAGAAATTCACGGGATTGCAAGAGTGAGTGATAGTCGGTAGATGTGTATAAAAAATTAATTGCATTATAGTGAATGAGGTGAAAATTAATTTTACCCAGTTAGAAATTTATAATGTCTAGCTGAAGTGAAAAAGTAAAATAATAATTATGTATTTCTAACTGGATGAAAGACAAAAAATTAGCCGGCGGTAAGCCGACGCAATCAACCCAAAAGTATTTAGACATAGCAGAAATCAGAGATGATTTGGTAGTTTTAAACAACGGCACTGTTCGTGGTGTTATGTTGGTTTCTTCTATTAATTTTGATCTGAAATCAGAGGATGAACAAAAGGCTATTATTGGTAATTATATTGGTTTTATCAATACTCTAGACTATCCCTTGCAAGTAGTTATCCAATCTCGGCCATTAAATATTAATGATTATTTAGACCGGATTAAGAAGGTAGAAAAAGAACAGACCAATGAACTTTTGCGTATGCAGACAGCTGATTATCGGGAGTTTGTTAAAGAGCTACTTACCCTAGAAATGATTATGAGTAAACGTTTTTATATTGTAGTTCCATATCGTCCATTGGATGATAAACGTAAAGGCTTTGTAGATAAGTTATATACTGTTTTTTCTGCTGCTAAAGTGGTCAAATTAAGTCGTAAGCGTTTTGAAGAATATAATTTACAGTTAAATAAACGTTGTAATTTTGTACAGTCTGGACTGGCAAGTTTGGGACTTAGGAGCCAACGTTTAAACACCCAAGCCTTAATTGAGCTATATTATAATAGCTACAATCCAGATTTATTTCAAAAACAAGCCTTAGAGGACATAAATAAATTAAGAGTAGAATTATAAAGCTATGTTTGGATTTAAAAAAATAAAAGAAGCTAGTAAGAATACGCCGCAAGACATAGAGGATCAATTGCCAACAGCTGACTCTGCTTTGCCTGTAGAAAAAAAGAGCGAAGGAGAAATTTTGGCCGAACAAAAAGAAATCCTTGAGGCAGAAAAAGTCTTCCGTGAAGGTATAGTATCAGTCAGAGATGTGATAGCGCCGGCGTCTTTTAAAATAGATAGAGATTTCTTATTACTAAACAATACTTTTATTAGGACTTTGTTTGTAATGACTTATCCTAGATATGTAACCATCGGTTGGTTTGCTCCCATCATCAATGAGAGTTTGACCTTGGACATTTCTATGTTTTTTTACCCAATGAAAACTGGTGTAGTGCTTAAACAACTTAAAAATAAAGTTGGTACTATGGAGGCGCAAATTATAGCAGATCACGAGAAAGGGTCTCCTCGTGATCCGATTGCTGAAACAGCGCTCCGTGATATAGAAGATTTACGTGATTCTTTGAGTCAGGGTATAGAAAAGTTTTTCCAATATGCTTTGTATGTGACTATTTACTCCAAGAATAAAGAAGAATTGGAGCTAGCAACAGATAGGGTTGAAAATTTATTAGGTATGCAATTGATCTATTCTCGTAAAGCTTTATTTCAAACTGAGCAAGGTTTTAATTCTACTTTGCCACTTGGTAATGATGAATTAGGTATCACTACTAATATGAATAGCTCACCGATTGCTTCATCATTTCCTTTTGTTTCATCTGAGCTGACTTCTGATCAGGGTATTCTCTACGGCATTAACATGCACAACAATAGTTTGGTATTATTTGATCGTTTTAGTTTACAGAACGCTAACATGGTAGTATTTGCTACCTCTGGCGCTGGTAAGAGTTATGCTATTAAGCTGGAAATTTTGCGTTCTATGATGCTAGGAACAGACGTGATTGTTATTGATCCAGAATATGAATACAAGCACCTTTCTGATGCTGTTAATGGTTCATATATAAACGTATCCTTAAATTCTGAAAGTAAATTAAATCCTTTTGATTTACCTCGAGGTATTGGTGGTGAGTCAAAACCAGAAGATATTTTACGTAGTGCAGTTATTACTATCAAGGGTCTAATTAGGCTTATGATTGGCGAGGTTACCAATGCTGAAGATTCGATTCTTGATCGAGCTCTTTTGGAGACTTATGCTAAAAAAGATATTACTCCAGCTAGCGATTTGAGTAATATTGAACCACCACTCATGTCTGATTTAGAAGATATTTTACTTAGTATGGAGGGCGGTGAAGATATGGCCCTTAGAATCAAAAAATATACCGAAGGCACATTTTCAGGCTTATTTAATAGCCCAACTAATATTCGAGTAGACAATCAGTTGATAGTATTTAGTATTCGTGATTTAGAAGATGAATTAAGGCCGATTGGTATGTATGTGGTCATCAACTATATCTGGAATATAATCCGTAGTGAAATGAAAAAGAGGATCTTGGTGGTTGATGAGGCCTGGATCATGATGCGCCATGAAGATAGTGCCAAGTTTTTATTTGCTTTGGTCAAACGTTGTCGTAAATATTATATGGGTGTTACTACCATTACACAGGATGTAAATGACTTTTTGACTTCACCATTTGGTAGCGCCATAGTGACCAACTCATCAATTCAGCTTTTGCTCAAACAATCACCAGCTTCTATTGGTTTAATTCAAAATACATTTATGCTGACTGAAGGTGAGAAATATCTATTACTCGAATCAGCAGTAGGTGAAGGTATATTCTTTGCTGGAGCCAAACACGCCGCTATCAAGATTCAAGCTTCATATGCTGAGCACCAGATCATTACTTCTGATCCTAGACAGTTATTGGAAATTGAAGAAGCTAAAAAAGAATTTGAAGAAGCTATGTTGGCCGAAGCAGAGGGAGGGACCTAATTAAATTGCCAATCAATAAATTTAAATAACTTATATGGAAAAAGACAAAAAGAAAATTATTACCTGGGGAGCGATAGCGTTTTTAGTTATTATTGTTTTATTATGGCTCATGCTCAGAGGGAGTGATATCTGGCAACCAGAAAATTCTACACCAGTCAATGAAAACACTTCATTTATACCACCGAGCAAAGATTTGCAATACAAGCCAGATGCGCCTCCAGTTCTTGAGGAAACAGAATTTAATGTAGTTAACTTAGCCAAAGACTTTGCGGCTCGTTTTGGTTCTTGGTCTACTGACAACCAGGGTAGGAATTTAGAGGAGCTGTTACCGCTCAGTACGGATAGGATGCAAGGTTATTTGACTAGCATCCAACCGGATTATGAGGTAGAGGAATTTTTAGGCATTAGTAGCCAAAGTTTATCAGCTAAGATTCAATCAATTGATGATGATAGCGCCGTTATAATGGTGACTACCCAACGCGTTGAAACCAATGAAAATTTAGAAGAAAACGTTTATTTTCAAGAAATTGAAATAAGAGCGATTAAAGTAGGCGATAAGTGGCTAGTAGATGCTGCTTATTGGCAAGAATAAATTTTAATTAATTTTTAGTATGCCAGGAACACCATCGGAAGCACTTGCCATGCAGGGAGAGCAGAGGAGAACCCTAAATAGAGAAAGGATGCAATCAGCTCGTCAAAGAACTGCTGCTGCTTCAAATATTAGTTCAGCCGATGATCAAGAAGCTCCAGACAAAGATAACATCAAGAGGTCTACCTCTCGGGGTATTAGAGCTCGTCTGACTGCTGACAAAAAGTCCAGCAAGGAATTCCGTGAACAAGCGAAAAAACAAGTTGAGGCCTACGCACGGCGAGTAGCAAAAAAAGCGGCTGATAAAGTTGGTATTAGGGTGGTAAATGCTATTTTTGGTGCTACGGGCTTTGGTTTGGTAGTTACTTTTTTTATAATGCTAGGGCAATGTTTTTTTGGTAATATGATGGGTATAAAGGGTGTAACGAAACTAAGTGGCCTTGAAATTGGTATTTTAGTTGGTATAGGTGGTTTGCTTTTCTTTTTATATATATTTATAACCATGGTAGTTGGATTATTCTCTGATCCTTGGAAAGCAGGAATTACAGCCCTTTCATCTGCTATCGAGAGTTTATTTGATTAATAATATTAAGTAATAAAATATTATGAACTCCAAAAGAATTTTATTAATAGTTGCCTTTATTGTCTTTGTGATTGCTATGGTTTTTGCTTTGTACTTTGTATTTTTCAAGAATCCAATCACTCCTAGTGGAGGCGAAGGAGGCGAAGGCGGTGGTGGTACTCTGCCGGGTATAGGCATTGGTAATGTTAGCATTATTAGTACTAGTACTACAGCGGTTGATAATTTACCCTGGGAGCAGATTAGAGATAAGATATCTCCGGTAGCAAATGGTGGCTTAACGGCTGTTAGTAAGGTAACGGATGGGAATATCAAGGGTCTTAGCTCTAGTCCTTCTGGTTTACAGTTTTATGATGCTGATAAAAAACAGTTTTATAAAATAGGGGCAAATGGTGAGCTTGAAGTCTTGGATGAGAAGAAGTTTCATAATGTAGAAAAAATAAGCTGGTCTGGCAGAGGAGATAAGGCAGTCTTAGAGTATCCAGATGGTAGCAATATCATTTATAACTTTACTACTGGAAAACAAGTAAGCTTACCTCAAGAGTTGGAAGATTTTTCTTTTGATAGATCAGGTACTGCTTTAGCAGCAGAGTGGATAGATGCTAGTGGTAATGATGATAATAATTGGGTGGTACTTGTTAGTGAAGATGGTGTTAACATTGACTTGATAGAGCCTCTAGGTGATGAAGCAGCAGACACTGCTGTAGGATTTTCTCCTGACAATCAAGTAGCAGCCTTGTATCGAGAATATATCGATGTTCAAAGGCAGGAGGTTTACCCAATTGGTGTTCATGGAGAAAACTTTAATGCCTTTGTGGTTAATGGAGCTGGCTTTACTTCTGATTGGTCACCAAAAGGTGATTCTTTGGTATATAGTGTCTATAATAAGGAATCAGACTATTTACCTACTTTATGGGTAACTCAGGGTAATACCAATAGCTTGGGTAGTCTCAAGGTTTCTTTAAACTTAAATACCTGGCCAGACAAGTGTACTTTTTCAGGAGAGGATACTCTTTATTGTGCGGTACCAAAGGGTTTACCTAGAGGGGCGGGCTTATATCCAGAAATAGCTGATGATTATACCGATACTTTTTATAAGGTCAATTTAAATTCTGGTATCCAAACAATAATTGCCGATCCAATTGGTGAGAGCTTGGGCTATAATGCTAGCAATTTGTTTGTAGTTGGTAATGTACTTTATTTCACTGACCAAAATGGTGTCTTGCAAAAGATAAATTTACAATAATTATAAAAGTATGAAACACAAAAAAGCAATAATAATTATTACTTTATCAATTCTAATATCTGGGTTTTCTTTTGCTTATTCTCAACCAGCTAAAGCAGCGGATAATCTTTATTTTGTGCCAAATGTTGAAATACCTCTGATGGGCAGTTCTAGATTTCTTGGAGCAAAAACAGACGGTAAATGCTTGGAAGAAGATAGCGCTGGAAATTGTGAAATATATGAGCAGGGCTACTTGATAAACGATAGTAGTATCGGAAACTATATCAGTGGCATATACAACTACGCTGCTCGTTTTATTTCAATTTTAGCTATGTTTATGCTGATTATTGCCGGTTGGCAATGGTTGTTTGCTGCTGGTAATTCTGAAAAAGTAAATAACGCCAAGCAGACTATTAATGGCGTCTTAATTGGTATGATATTGCTTTTTGGTGGGCAACTCCTGCTTAGTCAAATAAGCGTAAAATTGGTTAAATTTGATCCGCTGACGATTAAGGCTAATATATTTACTGATAGCGTGCAGGGTTGTGCTGTATTTAGTTTAGAATCACAATGCGAAGGTTATAGAGACGAAGATGGATATCAGGCCTGTGTTTGGATGGGGAGCGCCTCTATGCCACCTTGTGCCCCGGCGGATAATCCAGAACTTTTTAAATGTCACTTAACTCAACAAGACTTAACTCAAACACAAAGTGCTGGAACAGAGGTCAGGTGTTGTGAAGTTCGAGAAAGGAACGGGGGTGCTACGGGTGTTTATGCTTATGCTAGTTTTGGTTCTGCTTCTGTATCTACGGGTTGTAACGACATTTGCCCTTCCCCAGGAAATAATTATTATTGGACTACCATCTACGATCTTTCAGCATGTGTAAACTATCTCCACTTTTAAGGTCATTTTAGGTATAGCTTATTCTAAGTGCATTTCAGTCTTGAGCTCCATCAACACTACTTGTAATTGTTTTTGAGATAAATACTTTTTATTTTCTGTTACTTCTTTGGCCCAGTCTTGGGCCTTTTTGATTAGTTTGGTATCAGAAAGTTTAGCTATTTTTAGTTTCATCAGGCCTGTTTGTTTGGTGCCAAATATTTCACCAGAGCCCCGAAGCTCGAGATCAAGTTCAGCCAATTCAAAGCCATCACTACTTTTGGTCATGGCTTGTAGTCTCTGCTTATTGAGTTGTGACTCGTCGCTAGTGAAAAGCAAACAAAAGCTTTCTAGATCATTGCGGCCGATGCGACCTCGAAACTGATGTAGCTGTGACAGGCCAAATCTTTCAGCCCCTTCGATAAGCATTATGGTTGCATTTGGTATATCGACACCAACTTCAATTACTGAGGTAGCTACCAAAATAGGAAATTTATTTTCTTTAAAGTCAGCCATTATTTTTTCTTTTTCTTCAGACTTTAGTTTGCCATGGATTTGGCGGATTTCTAGATCAGGGAATACTTCGGTGTTTAACTTTTCATATTCTTGTTTTACTGATTTAACGCCTAGTTTATCACTTTCATCAATCAAAGGACAAATTACAAAAACTTGTTGACCGAGAGCTATTTTTTCTCGGACAAATTTGTAAGAGTCTTTTCTTTTTTTCTCAGGTACTAAAAAAGTTTTGATTACTTGTCGTCCGGCTGGTTTTTCTTTGATCAAAGAAATATCCAAGTCGCCATAGAGAGTAAGTGATAGGGTGCGGGGGATAGGAGTGGCAGTCATAGACAATAAATGGGGCACTTTCTTAGTAGCATTTTTGTTTTTTAACCCTTGTCTTTGACTTACACCAAAACGATGCTGTTCATCGATGATAGCCATGGCTAAGTTTTGGTATTTTATCTTTTCTTGGATCAAGCTATGAGTGCCAATAATAAGTTTTATTTCACCTTGTTTTATTTGCTCACTTATTTGTTTTTTTGTTAATTTATTACCATCACCTGAGATCATTTGTGTTCTAGTAAACAGTGCTATTTGGTGATGAAATTTTTTGTCGATTATTTTTTTGGCACTGATAAAGTGTTGACTAGCCAAGATTTCAGTCGGGGCCATCAAGGCAGTCTGGAAATTGTCAGATATTGTAGCCAAGGCTGCTAACATAGCTATTACAGTTTTACCAGAGCCAACATCACCTTCTACCAAGCGGTTCATGGGGTATGACTTTTGTAGATCGGCTAAAATGTCTACCAAAGTGATCTGTTGGTCCATCGTCAGCTTAAAGGGTAGATTGTTTACAGTCTGATTTAGAATGTTTTTATCAGGGCGTATATTATAACTAGCTTGTTTTTGATAGTCTTGTTTGGCTAGTCGATATTTGCACTGTAAATAAAACAATTCTTGGAATTTTAATCTTTGGCTGGCTGATTTTAGGCTTTTTTGGTTACTAGGAAAGTGTATTTCTTGGAGGGCGTCATTTAGCCAAGGATATTTTTCTTTATTTAAGATATTGACCGGTAGAGGGTCTTCAACATACGGTACGTCTTTTAGGGCCTTGGAGATCAAAAAACGGATTTGTTTTTGGGTGATTTTACCGCTGAGGTGATATATTGGCACTAGGCGAGCACTATGGATTTGATCGTCTTTTAGTTGTTTTACCTTTTCATAGGAAGGACTATTAAAGTGCCAGAGAGAATTCTTCTTCTGGGTTTTGCCGCTGATGTATATCTCATCACTGGGTTTTATTATTTGACCAACAAATTTTTGTCTAAACCACATAGCCTTGATGTCGTCGGTATCGTCGCCAGCTATCATTTCGGTGATGATCATCTTGCTTCTAAAAGAGCGATAAGTTTTTATATTTTTTACCTTAACACAGATAGTGGCTACTTCATTTTCTTGTAGCTCAGATACTTTTTTTATTTGGCTGAGATCCTCATAACGTCGGGGGAAACACCAAAGCAAGTCGGCTACAGTATTTACGCCAATCTTTTTTAAATCACGACTCAATTTATCGGCAATAGAGTGTAATTGATTTATTTCTATGTCTGCGTTTTTTATCTTAGACATAAATTAAGGTTAATTTAAGCTGAACAATCTTGTTCAGCTTAAAAAAGTATAGTTTCTGAATTTAGTTTATAACTTAAGGGCTCGAGAAAGGCCGTCAGTGACTGGCTCATTCTCTTTATCTAGATCTTCTTCCAAGAATTCCAACAACATTTTTCGTATTTCAATAGGATTTTCTTCTCCAAGCGGAACCATCATTAGTGGCTTGATGTGGCTTTTTGGCTGGAAGTATATATTTTTTATTCCTGGAGGTTGGTAGATAATATAGAAGCTTTCAAATTCTTTATATTCAATTAATTTATTTTGGATAAGCAATCCATCTTCAGTGATAGCTACTCTTACCATTGGGGGTCCTTTTCGTTCGGCATAAAAATATACTATGGTGAACATTGCTAGTAAAACGATAAACAAAGGATTTTCATCAAAGGAAATTTCAAATCTTTGCTCAGCCATTTTAAACAAAGGAATATTGAGTCCAAATACGGATAGTAAAATAAGTAAAACAAATATTACTATGAAGCCGATATACCATTTTCTGCTTCGGTCAGGTGTCTCATATTCAAGAAATTTCCAAGTAGCGAGTACTTCACCATAATCAGGATCCGGCTCTTGTTCTGCTTCCTCTGATTTAAGGTCTAGTTCTTCTTCTTGGTCCTTTTCTAGG
>CALDOH010000092.1 GCA_937912185.1 uncultured bacterium
AAAGGGTAGTAATGGCCTGTGGACCTTTAGTGGTTCGTCTGATACTCAGGGGGCACTCACTAGAGTAGTAGCTATTGCCAATGCTAGTCGTGATGTTAATTGGAATATAGTTGACGCTGGTGGAACAGAAGATCCTAGTACAAAAAAAGTAACCGTTACTGTATCTGCTGATGGTGTGGGAGACTACGTGCTCTATACTTATCTGACAGATTGGAATTATAAGACTTGGGAGCAAACAGACTGGTCTGGAAGTGGTGATAGAGAATTCTGGGCCGACAATACAATGGCTTCGTCCTCTTTTAGTAACATTAGCACTTCTACGGGTGGTGAAGTGAGCTTAGCTAGGGCTCAAATAGGTACACAATTTTCTTGGAGTGCTTGGGCAGACCTAGTACCGGACTCTACGGCCAAGTATAAAGCCTGGGAAGATTTTTATAATTATCAATTAGGTGCAGATGGAAAAAGTTTGTATATTATTGGTACTACCAATTATGATTTTACAAAATATGATATTTCTAGAGCAGCAGCTGGTATTTTTTCTCCAGAGTTTAAAATAGCAGTTCCCTGGCATACACAGAATGTTGTTTTGAACCCTGTCTATACTAACTATGCTTATATTGCCAGACGTTTGCCAGCCGATGGAACAGATAATATCTGTGTAGTAAAATTAGATGCTACTAGTGTCGATACTACAAATGATTGCTATGATGTCACTTATGCTGGTGCCAGTAATTATTATCACGAGATGTTAGTCAATCAAGCGGGGACAAAATTATATGTTCTTGATACTTATGGTTATGGGTACACTTTTACTATTTCTAATAGCGGCGCAACTCTTACATTGACAAATGATATGCAATTGATTAGCTCTGGTGCTGGATCTGGCTATGCAATAAATAGCGCTTATCTAGATGAGTCAGGGGCTCAGCCATATGTATATCTAGCTTCAGATGATCCAAGTGGTGAATTTAGAAAAATGGGTTTTGATGGAGATTTTTTCAGCTCTACTTCTACTGATGCTTATGTTGATTCTAGTTATGTTTACGATTTTACCGATATAGAATTTTTAGAGACCTCTTCAGGTAAAAATAGGTTTATCATAGGCACCGAAGATTCGTCCAAAGAATTTATGATTGTAGAAGATCAAGGTTCTTCCTTAACAGAAGTTGGCTCTTATAATTTAGCTACTAGTCAATCTTATGCTGAAGTAACTCATGATGGCGCCAATATGGCTTTTGTACATTATTACAATCCAGGTGGTTTGTATGCTATTGATATTACAGATAGGGCCAATCCAGCCGATGGCAGTTTGAGTAATACTAGCATGGATAGAAAGTCAAACTATACTACTTTTGATCAACTGAAGTTTGCTACTAGTTCTGGTGGTATGTTTGTTCACAATCATGTAGCATCTGATAATACAACAGAATTATATTTTATAGGGCGTAGTATGACTAGAGCTTCGGGCGGTCAATATACCTATAAGCGTAAGATTACCCTTGGTCAGAATTCCAAAGTTTCTGGTGGTCCACATACAGATTTTCCGATTGCAATATCTGAAGCGCAAGATTACCTCAAGACAGTCGCCAATGGTGGTAAAGTTGAAAATGATAATGGTTATGATATTATTTTTACTTCTGATTCAGCTGGGGCTACTGTCTTGTCTCATGAAATAGAATATTATAATCCTAGTACTGGTGAGATGACGGCCTGGGTAAAAGTGCCAACCCTAGCAGCCAACACTGACATTTATATGTTCTATGGCAATTCAGACATTGTTTCGACCCAAGAAAACATTTCAGATGTTTGGAGCAATAATTATCAAATGGTCACACATCTAAATGACTCGGGTATTGGTGGCGTCAGATCTAGCGTGACTAGTAGCGGTGGTTGGTTCAAATATGCTAGCAGTTCTCCTTCGGAGTCAACTGGGATTATCGGTCGTGGTCAGTATTTTGATGAGGAGTATGACTATTTGACCATAGAAAACAATACAGATAAGGCTCAGGGGACTAGTGATTTTACAGTAGAGTTTTGGATGAAGCCTGACTCTACTGCTGCTGATACCTATGCGTCGCCAGTATATTTTGGCAATGGTGGAGTAAACGGTCAAGACGGTTGGCTTTTTAGAACTTATTTGAGTACAAAAAAACTTTATTTTCATATGGGCTATAACAACGTTGCTAATCTCGGTGGTTTTTATTTACGAGATACGGCAATTACAGATGATATTTGGACTTATGTAGCTGTAACGGTTGATAGAGATGTTGGCTACCAAGGGTATCTAGATACTTCGGCTGTGAATTCTTTTTCCAGCTCAACGGAGGGCTTAGACATTGGTCATGTTTATGATGTAACTATTGGTAAGGATTGGTCATCTAGCAACTATTTCTTTAAAGGTGAAGTAGATGAACTTAGAATATCGACTGATCTTAAAAGTACCGACTGGATGACTACTGGTTATAACAATATATATTCTACTTCTACTTTTTATACAGTTTATTCTGAAGAGCAGGCTCTTGGTTATGCTGCCTCGGGTAGTATTTACTCTTCTATTTATAACATTGGTTCTTCTGATCAAGATCTTCGTAGTATTACAGTCGAGCAAAATATACCTAGCGGTTGTATTTTGCAAGTTACTTTAGAAGGGGCTGATAATGCTGCTATGTCAGGCGCTAGTAGCCAAGTATTTGATGATAGTAGTACTACTTTGTATACCAGTAGTACACCAGTGGCGTTAGATGGTAAAAATTACTTGCGTTATAAAGTTGGCATGACAAATTGTAATAGTAATCTCAGTACACCAACATTATATTCAGTTAAATTAAATTATAGATAATAGTGAAAAAAGTTATTAAAAAATTAAACAACAATGGGTTTTCATTTATAGAAGTTGTTTTGTATTTGGCGATTGTGGCCATACTACTGACAGCAGTGATTGATTTTAATCTCAGTCTCAATGGTACAGCCACCAAGGTAGCCTCCAATGTAGATGCTTCACGTAATCGTCGTTTGAGTTTGACGGCGATTGATTATCTGATGAAAAATGCCGATGGCTTACTTAAGGATGTAAACGAAGAATGCTCAGATTTTGCTTCTTCACCAGAAGTATTAGCACTTTATTTTGATAGTGACACTTATTTGCCAGGCACTTGTGTCGAGGGCGGAGGAGGAGTGCGTATTGGTTTGGATAATAGACAAGTCAAAATGACCTGTTACCCAAATATACCCTATAATGGTTGGTATCAAGCCTGTAGTACAAGTGTTTTTCCAGCTGGTAATGCTTATTACCTTACTGGTCCCGAAACAGTGGTTCTAGATAGCAGTCTATCTTTTTCCACTTCAACTGCTACTTCAACTGCTAACAATTTTATTGATATAAGTACTGTCTTGACGGTTGGTATTTTGTCGCAGGGGCAGATAAATGTGGCTGCGACCTCCACTGCTACTTCGACTGTAGCCATACGTAATCAACAGTTGAGTGGGCTAGTATCTTGGTGGAAATTTGACGATAGTGTAGTTAGTGCGGCAGTGGATTCTGCCGGAGTTAATAATCTAACTTGTCCAGTCAATCCAGATGCGACTAGTACGCTAGTTGACGGTGGTATTAGTGCT
>CALDOH010000093.1 GCA_937912185.1 uncultured bacterium
CTAGTGGTGTAGGCAGTACTACTTTGCCAAACAATTTGGAAAGTCTACCAGACATGGTAGGTGGTTGTTAATTATCTAATAAATACATAAGACTTATGTCTAAAAAAACATTAATTAATAATAAGATAATAGTTTTCTTTGCAGTTATTTTATTGACCAATCTTCTTGTCGGAGCGGCTGTATTAGCTAGGGTGGATAATTCTTTGGATCAAAAAATATCTAATATTAAAGAAGAACAAAGGCCGGCCAATCTAGACATTGTAGTTATTGAAGATTCAGATTGTCAGGAGTGCTTTGATTTTAATGGTGTCTTGGAAACAATAAAAGGATATAATGTGAATATTTTGTCTGAAAAATCATTGGAATTTGGTGACCAGGAAGCTCAAGTACTAATTAAAGAAAATAATATTAAGTCAATTCCATCCTTAATTGTTAAAGGGGAGCTGAATAAAGACTTGGAAACACAAAAATTATTATCTCAATTAGGAAAGATTGTCGAAGATAAATTTGTATCTACCAGGGCTATAGCACCATATCTTTCGCTTAGTTCTGGACAGATTATTGGGAAGGTAACCATGGTCATGTTGACCGATGATAATTGTACAGAGTGTTATAATGTCGAGATTCACAAAAAAATTATGGACCAATTTGGAGTTTATGTAGCCGACGAAGAGTCAATTAGTATTCAAACTAGTCGTGGCAGACAAATGATGGAAAAGTATAATATAAATTTGTTGCCTACGATAATTTTGACTGGCGATGTTTCCGCTTATAGTTCTCTTAATTCAGTCTGGCCCAAGATAGGTACTAAAGAAAGTGACGGTGCCTTCATTCTCAGAGATGGTGTAAAAGGGATGGGAGCTTATAAAGACATGGTTACCAATGAAACAGTAGTTCCTAATACACCAACTAAAAATTAAGGCTATTAATTATGTCTAAAACAAATAAGAATAAACAAATAGGTTTAAGATTTTTTTTACTAGGAGCCGGCACAGCTCTAGTAACAAATTATCTTTTTGTTGCTTTACTTTTTCCGATGTTTTCTCCTAAGCTAGGAGAAAGTAACCCGCTGCCTTTAATTAGTGTGGCTAGTGCTGAGGAAATTTATCCAGAATTTGTTTGCACTTGTTGCAATAAGCCACTTGATCCAAATAATATTTGTTGTGGTATGATGCGAAATATGATCGATTATATTGATCAACAGATAGATGCTAGTCTGAGTAAGGACGAAATAATGATGAAGACAGCTAAGGAATTTGGTTTTAATGCTTTAGCTAAGGAAAGCACAAAACAGGAGCTGAGAGCTGTTTTGCTGGCCAATGCACCTGCTGATGCACCAAAGATTGTTTTACCGAAAACGGCTTTAGATATTGGTCAGGTTAGTCAAACAAATGGTACAGTTAGTGCTGTGTTGGATTTTAGAAATGATGGTCAGGGAGATTTGATCATTGATAAACTTAATACTTCCTGTGGCTGCACTTCAGCTTCCATAGTTTACAACGGTCAGGAAGGCCCTATGTTTACTATGCCTGGTCATGGTAAAATAAATCCCGAGAATTGGCAGGTAGTTATAGCACCAGGCGATACAGCTCAAGTCAAAATATATTATGATCCCATGGCTCATGGTGTACAAGAGGAAGATGAGTTAGCCATCACTAGGATAGTTAGTATTTTTTCCAACGACCCAGTTGATTTTGAGCAAAAGATAAAGATAGAGCTTACTCAATTGCCTTAACTATGAAAAATCAAAGTATAATACTTGTTGGTAGGTCTTTTAGGGAGGTTTTTAGAAAACCGGCCTATGTTGTTTTGTTTTTTTTCATAGCGTTAGGATTCTTTTTAGGCGTTTTATTACTGACAAGACATGCTTTACTTAGAATTTTTGATTGGCCCGCCAGGATAGAGGTGGCATGGACTTTGATTATTAACTTGCACACAACTTTTACTTCTAGTTCAATTTTCTTGTTAATATCATTAGCTGTTTTGTCAGCTATTAATATCTCTATGATGGTGTTTTACATGAGAAGGAGAATTATTTTGCAAAAGAGGGCAGGGGTTGGTTTAGTTGGTATTATTATTGGCTTTTTGGGAGTTGGCTGTGCTTCTTGTGGCTCATTGATCCTATCGTCTATTTTTGGCTTATCCGTTACAGCCTCTTTTATCGGCATTTTGCCGTTTAAGGGTCTTGAATTTGGGATTTTGGGAATATTTTTTCTTCTACTTTCTATTTATTTAGTCGGTAAAAAAATTCAAGATCCTTTATTTTGTAAGATTAGTCGTTAATATAAAAAATATGGTAAAAAAAATTGTTATTATTTTAGGGGGGGTAATTATTTTTGCTGGATGGTTATTTTACTCAAATAGTACTAAGTCGGAGATAAGTGGTCAGTCTACTGTTGATAATGTAAATGAGATCGTTCATACAATTGAAGGCCCCGATATTAAGGTTGAACCAGATACCTATGATTTAGGGATTGTTGTCTATGGCGACGTACCAGAGCGGATATTTAAAATCAGCAATCTGGGTAACAAACCTTTGGAAATACTCAAACTGTCTACTTCCTGTGGTTGTACCAAAGCTAGTATGGCAGAGGAGGACAAAATAATTTCTCCAGGAGAAACTGCCGATATGTTAGTTACTTTTGATCCAGCTGTTCATGGAGACGACTCTGATTTGGGTGATTTAGTAAGGGTTATCTATATTAAAACCAATGATTTAGATAATTCAGAAGTAGAGGTTGAGATTACAGCTAATGTAGTCAAGAGAGAATAAAATATGCCAACCAATAAATATATCAAACCAATATTTGTGGGCATCGGTGCATCGATCTTGATGTTTCTTATATATTGGGTAATCCTTTTTATAGTTACACAGGATTGGATGCATCCTTTTATACAAATGGCTCAGTATAAATATTGGATGACCCCGCTTATAATAGGTTTTGGTGTTCAGGTAGCTTTATTCTGGTACATTAGATCAGGTAGCCATTTGCTTGGTGGGTCAACTGTGGCCACTAGTGCTGGTACATCAACGGTTGCCATGGTAGCTTGTTGTGCGCACCATCTGGCCGACCTTTTGCCTATCTTGGGTTTATCAGGCGCAGCTATATTTTTGACTGAGTATCAAGAATATTTTTTCTTGCTAGGTATTATTTCAAATCTGTTAGGCATAGTCATGATGGCCTACATCATAAAGACTAAAAAACATATATCTTTTTGGG
>CALDOH010000094.1 GCA_937912185.1 uncultured bacterium
CTCTTGAAGGTAAATATTGGGAGTTGCCTTTAATTGGCAAGTACGCCAAAAAAATCAATTTATAATTTTAAATTTCATTATTTATTAATTTAAGTCTAGCAATTTTATTTGCTCGGCTTACTTTTTCGGAAATACTTAAAGGATAAAAATATGGTAAAGAAAAAATTCATTTTATGGTTTAAAGAAATTAGTAATACGGATGTACCTAAGGTAGGTGGTAAGAATGCCTCGCTAGGAGAGATGTATTCTAAGTTGACCAAAAAAGGCGTACCAATACCAAATGGTTTTGCAGTCACAGCTCAAGCCTATGACTATTTTGTGACTACTACGGGTGTCAAAAAAGAAATCAAGCAAATTTTAAAAACTTTAAACACTCATAATCTAAAGAATCTTCAGGAGCATGCCAAGAAAGTCAGGCAGGCAATCTTAGCTGCAGAATTTCCTGAGGATTTGAAGGAGGCCATCATCAAGGATTATCATAAATTATCCCAAGAGTTTAAAACAAAGAATGTTGATGTAGCTGTTAGGAGCTCAGCCACAGCTGAGGATTTGCCGGACGCTTCTTTTGCTGGGCAACAAGATACTTATCTCAATATTGAAGGCGAAAAAGAATTATTAGATGCCTGTCGTCGTTGCATGGCTTCTCTTTTTACTGATCGAGCCATTTCTTATCGAGCAGACAAAGGCTTTGATCATTTCAAGGTTAAATTATCTATTACTGTACAAAAGATGGTTAGGTCTGACCTAGCTACTTCTGGAGTAATGTTTTCTATTGATACTGAATCAGGCTTTAGAGATGCAGTTCTTATCAATTCCATCTATGGTCTAGGTGAATATATTGTCCAAGGTATGGTCAATCCAGATGAATACTATGTGCACAAACCGACCTTAGCCAAAGGTTTTGCGCCGATCATTTCCAAGAGCCTGGGCCGTAAGGGCAAAAAATTGGTTTATGACAGTAAGGCTAAAGGCAATGTAAAAGGTCTGATAGTTAGTAAAGAAGATCAACATAGATTTGCTCTTACAGACAAAGAAGTTTTGCAATTAGCCAAATGGGCAGTACAGATTGAGGATCATTACCAAAAGCCAATGGATATGGAATGGGCTCAAGACGGTAAAACCGGCAAGCTTTTTATTGTCCAAGCTAGACCAGAGACAGTTAGGAGTCAAGACGATCCAAATACTTTAATCGAATACAAGCTAAGAGAAACCGGTAAAGTGTTGACCTATGGTGCCTCAGTTGGTAACAAGATTGGTCAGGGCAAGGCTCATATCATCAAAGATGTTAGGGGAATTCATAGTTTTAAAAAGGGAGAGGTTTTGGTTACCGAGATGACTGATCCAGATTGGGAGCCAATCATGAAGATTGCTGGTGCTATTGTTACCAATTCAGGTGGTCGTACTTGTCATGCAGCAATTATATCTCGTGAGTTAGGTATCCCCTGTGTAGTTGGTACTAGAAATTCTACCAACAAGGTAAGAAATGGACAGAACATAACAGTTTCTTGTGCTGAAGGCGAAAAAGGTTTTATCTACAATGGTTTGCTTAAATACGATGTCAAAAAAACCAATCTTAAGACAGTCGCTAAGAGTAAGACTAAGGTCATGATGAATATTGGCAATCCAGAAATGGCCATGCTTCAGTCATTTATTCCCAATGAAGGTGTTGGTTTGGCCAGGGAAGAGTTTATAATCTCTAATTATATTAGAATTCACCCTTTAGCCTTGCTCAATTTTTCTAAAGTTAAAGATCCAAAGGTAAGGAGAATTATTGAAGAGCACACAGCCGCCTATAAAAATAAACCACAATTTTTTGTAGATAAGTTGGCCGAAGGTATAGCTCGTATCGCCGCCTCATTTTATCCCAAGGATGTCATTATTAGGTTGTCTGATTTTAAATCAAATGAATATGCTAGTTTGATTGGCGGTGTTCAGTTTGAGCCAGTAGAAAGAAATCCAATGATTGGTTGGCGTGGTGCTTCTCGCTACTATAGTCCAAAATATTTACCAGCCTTTATCCTAGAATGTAGGGCTCTAGTTAAAGTAAGAAAAGAAATGGGCCTAAAGAATCTAAAAATCATGGTGCCATTTTGTCGGACTGTAGAGGAAGGTAAAAAAGTCCTCAAGATTATGGCTGAAAACGGCCTCAAACGTGGAGTAGATGGTTTAGAGGTTTATGTAATGTGTGAGATTCCTTCCAATGTAATCTTGGCTGATGATTTTTGTAAAATTTTTGACGGATTTTCTATCGGTACCAATGATTTGACGCAGCTTGCTTTGGGAGTTGACCGCGATAGTGAATTGGTAGCGCATGTTTACGATGAAAGGAATGAGGCAGTCAAAGAACTAGTCAGGCAAGTGATCAGGATTGCCAAAAAGAACAAAAAGAAGATTGGTATTTGTGGCCAAGCTCCATCTGACTTTCCAGATTTTGCTCAATTTTTGGTAGAAGAGGGTATTGACTCAATATCACTCAGTCCCGATACAGTTATCAAAACTATGATAGCTATCAAGCAAACGGAAAAAAAGAAGGGACGTAAGAAAAAGAAATAGCTTTATATAATCTAAAAAATCATGTTAAATAAAATCACTACCACCTCCATAGCATTTTTGGTTTCTTTGGCATTTTTTGTTGTGTTTACCAATAGCGCTCAGGCAGCTACTTGTACTTGGTCAAATGGCAACGGTACTGCTATTTGGAATGATGTTTTAAATTGGAATAACTGTGGCGGAGGTGTTCCTGGGGCTTCTGATACGGTGGTTTTTGATGGAGCAGTATCCAGTGCTTCTTTAGATTTGGATATTAATCCAGGTACTACTATTGCTGGTTTTACTATGGAGAGTGATTATAGCGGTACCTTAGATATGAATACCAACGGTTTAACCATCAATGGAACATTTACCAAGGCAGGGGGAACTATTGAAATGAATAATGGGGGAGATTATTTTGCTGTGACCGGAGATGCAAGCATTACAGGTGGAACTTTTGCTATTACGGTAGGATATTTTACGGTTACTTCGGGTAGTTTTACAGTGTCCGGAGATAATACTTTTCAAATGGGTAGTGGCAGTTATCCAGTCTTGACTATCAACGGAGCAGGTCCAGAAAATATATCGGTGTCAGGCACTGGCAACTATATTGGTCGGGCAGCTAACATTGCTGAGCTTGATATTATAATGGGTTCAGTTAGTGATGTTATTACTATTACTAGTAGTGTTCAGCTTCATAATGTGCAAGTTTATGAAGGTACACTAGCTCTAAGTGATGGCATAATAGTAGATATGGATGGAATATTCATTGGTCAAAATGGCGGTAAATTACAAATGGGAGCTTCTACTATTACTCTAGGTCGAGATAATTTGATACCTGGAGGTAATGCTATTTATCATATTCAGTCTGGTTTTACTGAGTCCATTACCGGCGGCACGATCTCAATAGAAGGAGCCGGACATGGCACCTATGGAGCTGCTTATTTTGAAAATGGTTCTACCTATACACCAACAGGTGGGGTGCTTAGTTTTGTTGGTGATGACACAGCTGCCTTATACTCTGCCGAAGCTGATGATGCGGACTTTAATTTATATAGCCTGACAGTTGGAGATGGCACTAATGCCAAGATATTGAGTATTGATACAGATACAGTTTTGGACTTAGATTTGGATGGTACTTTGACCATTAGTACCAACGCTACATTCGATAGTAATGCAGAAAATATTTTGGTAGGAGGCAGTTGGACAAATAACAATATTTACATTCATGATAATAACCAAGTCACTTTCAATGGTAGTGGTACCCAAACCATAGCGGGGGTTGACTCAGATAATGATGATTTTTATGATGTGGTTTTGGCTGGGGGTACTATGAGTATTGCTGCTAATTATGCAGGTGCCCCACCAGACATGGAGGTTGATAATGATTTTACATTAAGTAGTGGCACATTAGATTTTAATGCTAGTTTTTTGAAAGTGAGAAATGATTTTAGCAAAAACGGCGGGAATATAATAATGGATCAAGGTACAGCTGCCATTGAAGTTGACAACGATTATACCATCACTGCTGATGCCGGCTCTAGTGATTGGTCAGATGGCTATACTACAGTTTCTGGCGATGTAGCTATATCAGGCGACAATACTTTTGTCTATGGTGGAGTTGGGCATCCTATTTTTACGATAAATGGTACGGGTGATTTTACTATTTCAGTAACAGGAGCTAACAATTTTTTTGGTACTTTAGCAAATGAAGCGGAAGTTGATGTCAACTTGGGTACAGCAGTCAGTAGCTTGACTATGAGTTCGGCTTTGACTATCAGAGATTTGCAAGTATACAAAGGGATTTTTGATACAAATAGTAATGATTTAACTGTCTATCGGGTATTTGTGATGTCTTTGGATGGTGCAACATCTGTCTTTAATATGGCGTCTGGTACTTTTACTTTGGGTAGTGATGATTTGGCACCTACCCTGGTATCTATTTGGCACCAAGAGGCAAACTCAACAGCCAATATAACAGGTGGTACTATAACCATTGAAGGAATAGGGCACTCTAGTTTCGGAGCTATGTTTATAGAAGATGGATCAGTACTCAA
>CALDOH010000095.1 GCA_937912185.1 uncultured bacterium
CGCCACGCAATCTGGTGAAGACGAGCTCGGTCCAACCTATGACATGGACTGGGAAGAACTGCGCAAGGCAGCTCATACTTTGACTCGATTTTTGGACAATGTCATTGACCTCACTCCCTATCACTTCAAAGAAAACGAAGAAAACCAAAAAAACGAACGTCGAGTTGGTGGCGGTACACTCGGACTAGGCGAACTACTAATCAAACTCCGCATGCGCTATGGCTCTGATGACTCACTAGACTTTATCGATCAGGTCTACAAGACTATAGCCACTGAGATGTACAAAGAGTCTTCTCGTATTGCCAAAGAAAAAGGACCCTTTCCAAAATTTCACGCTGAAAAGTTCCTCGACTCTGGCTTTATGAAAGATATGCCTGAAGCAGTCCGCCAGATGATCAAAGAAAATGGTATCCGTAATGTCACCCTGACTACTCAGGCTCCGACTGGTACTGTTGGCTCCATGCTAAGCACCTCCACTGGTATTGAACCCTACTATGCTTTTAAATTTTATCGTCAATCACGCTTAGGCTTTCATGAAGTCTATATCCCTCTAGCCAAAGACTATAAGACCAATGGCGATTTGCCAGACTTCTTTGTCTCAGCTATGGACCTAGACCCAATGGAGCACATCAAAGTCCAAGCCGCAGTCCAAAAGTGGACTGACTCCTCAATCTCCAAGACCGCCAATGCTCCAGCAGACTTTACTGTCGAGCAAACTACTCAGCTCTATGAAAAAGCCTATGAGCTCGGCTGTAAGGGTGTCACTATCTATCGTGACTCTAGCCGTGATGAGCAAGTCCTCACCACTGATGCTGGTACTGAAGAAAAAAACCTAGCCTACAATGGTGAACGCAAGGTGACTGACCAACAAAAGCTAGAACCATTCAAGCAAGCCGTCAAAGCTGAGATCCCAGAAATGCAAAATCCTCGTAAGCACAAGGAAGTAGACCTCGGTCTCAAGAGTGAGGATGAAAATCTAGACCCTGATAAGTATGGTACTGATGTTGGCAAAATCTGCCCTCAATGCAAGGAAGGAGTCATGGTCAAGCTCGGTGGTTGTACTGAGTGCTCCAAACAATGTGGCTTCAAAGGCGCTTGTGATATGAAATAGTTAATTAGAACGGGAGCTTTTATAGCTTCCGTTTTATAGATATCAACTAAATCTTTAACAAAAGGCTGGCGGGAACTTCGGGACCCTATTAAGTTTTTAGACTATCTTATCCCCCCTCGAATAACCATCTTATAAAAGATGGCTACTCTGGGGGTCGGAATAAGATTCCTAATATTTAATAAGTAACCGAAATCACAATGAGAACATTCAAAGTGAAAACCGGTGGGAAAAGCCCTATGTCTGGTCAGTACAAACCTACTGATTTAAAAAGGGGTGAGATTACCTTGTCAAAAGGTGAGAGAGTACCTCC
>CALDOH010000096.1 GCA_937912185.1 uncultured bacterium
AGTCGTTCCGAAGGATTGGGCAATGCCTTTTTATCAGCTATGGCCTCTAGACTACCTGTAGTAGCTACCCAAGAAGGCGGTTTAGCTGAATTTATCAGCGATGAAACTGCTTGGGTGGTAGACAAAGATTCTCCCGAGCAGATCGCTGATGCTATCAAAGAAATCTTATCAAATCCTGATAAAGTAAAAATTAGAGCTGAACAAGCCCACCATATGGTAGCTCAGGAATACAATTGGGATCTGGTAACAAAAAATATGCGAGAAAAAGTATTTTCCAAAATATTATAATGACTTTAATAGAAGAAGCAGCTAAAATCATGCTAGCTGCTCACCAAGATCAAAAACGAAAAACCGACGGTTCTCCCTATATCGTCCACCCAACGGCAGTCGCTACTAAGTTGTCTGATTTGGATTTTGATGATGCTGTAGTAGCTGCTGCCCTAGTACATGACGTACTTGAGGACACAGATTTCCCTGAAGAAAAATTGCGAGAAAAATTAGGTGATGAAGTTTGGACTATTGTCAAAGCTCTCAGTGAAGACCAAGCTTTGGAGTGGGAAGAACGTAAACAAGCCTACATTGATACTATAGCTAAGTCCTCTGATAAAATAAAAGCTGTTTCTATTGTCGATAAAATTCACAACTTAGAATGTCTAATAGCTGGCCACGCTCAAATGGGTCCCTCTATCTGGGGAAAATTCAATCGTGGTAAAGAGAAAAAAATGTGGTTTGAAAAAGAATTGCTAAAAGTATTCAAAAAAACCTGGTCACATGACCTGGTCGATGAATATGAAAAATTAATTGAGCGAGCTGAGCAACTCAATTAATGTAATTTCTCTTGTCTCTTTTTTTCTTCTTCATCACGAAGCGAATCTCGCAACCCTCTATAGTTGGCCATCATTCCTTCATCTAGCTTTTTATCACTCAAGACAGACTCTAACACATTGGTCCAAAGATCAATGCGTTTTTTATTCAAAATTTCTAAATTTCCACTAGCTCGAGATAAAGTATTTGCATAATACCAAATAAGCTCCGTCAATCTAAAAACCCTCATCAAACGAAGTGACAAAAACTCCTGCTGTCCCCGGTTGTCTTTGACGTAGCCCAACAGAGCTTGCTCTAGGTCTGGATTATAAAGTGTCATAAAATTTATAAACCTAGCCCAAGACTCATATTTGTTACCAAAACGTAGAGAAGAATGGTCTAAGAGGTAAATATCATTTCCTGAGATACGTAAATTATGTGGTACAAAATCCCAATGGGTCAAAAAATCTGAATATAGATCAATAGTAACTGAGTTTTTGCCAAGAAAATCACGAGCCGTTGCCAAGAGCGTCTTTAGCTTTTCCTGCCCTGACAAAATGGTGAGTATTTGCTCTGAATATTTATCAAAATTATTTAAGTATTGCTGAGCATCCCAAATACCAAAGGTCCTAGATATAATACTAGCGTGCTCATAGGTCGTAGCCTGGACTGCCTCTTGAGCTTCAAAAGACTTGAGCGCCAAGAAAAATTGTTCCTCCAGTGGCCGAGAAGTAAAAGTGGCCTCTTGTTCAATGAATTCCGTAATAAAAATTGTATGAGCACCTGACTCTACAAAAAGAATCTCTTGAGGATAGAAAAATATATGATAAGCAAAATTTATTTTGGCCAAAACCTGGCGGCCACTATACTCAGCTCTTATCTCCTCTATCATTTTAGGATCTGAGCTGGCCTTAATAATCACTTTTTTCTTATCACTTAACCTATGACCAATCAACACTAATTTTTTGTCACCAGAGACATAGCGTTCGCCACCAATGTGTATCTGCTCCTTATCCAAAGAAAAACCAAGCTGCTCCAAAATAGGACTGACAGCCCTAAGCTCAGTCTCTCTATACTCCTGCCATAATTTTTGGTGATCACTAGCCATGTTATTTTAGTAATAATTCAAAAATACTATTTAACTTTTTGATATGCGCTGACCAAGAAAACCTTTTGTCCAAATTTTCTTTAGCCTGGGCTGTCAGTTTGTTACTCAATTCATTATCGCTAAAAATTTGTCCTATCTTCTTGGCCAAATCATCTTTATTGTCTACTTCAAACAAAAGAGCTCCACCATAGTCAGCCACAATTTCTTGAGCAACGTCGGTAGCAGCCGCCACTACTGGCAGTCCCGCTAGCCAGCCCTGGGATATTCCATGAGAAAAATCATTGGCTTTGAGATTGTACACATACAAAGCAGAACTTTGACGTAGATAATAATTTTGTGCCTGTGAAACTTTACCTAAAAATTTAACCTTCTCTACTATACCAAGATCGTGAGCTATTCTCTGAAACTTATCTTTGGCAGGACCGTCTCCGCTAATAACTAACTTAGACTCTGGAAAATCTTTTTGTACAGTAGCAAAGGCCTCAATGATATCAGCGATACCAGACCAATCAACCAAAGTCCCGATAGTAAATATTTGCTGTTTTGTCTTGCTGGCAAGAAAAGGCAGTCTTATCTTTTTATCTTCGGCAATATAATTTACAAAAACCCTTTGCTCACTCAATCCATAGACATCAGAAATTATCTTAACCAATGTTTCTGATGGAGCTATTACGGCTGAGGCCTGTCGAAGAATCCAGCCTTGCAACTTCATAATCAGACGTGTCCTTTTGTTGCTACGATGGCTACGCAAAAAACTGTTGTATGATTTGCTAGTTAAGTGCAAACTACTAGCCCGCTTCCAGGCTTCATCTTCAGCAAAGTTAATTACCACTGGAGTTTTAGAAAAAAGCTTAACAATTATAACTGGTAGGCCTACTGCTACAGAATTTTGTACATAGATTAGATCAGCCTTTTTGGCTAGAGAAAAAAGCTTCCTAGTATAATTAAAAAGTCGCAACCAAAGTGGCTGACGTTTGCTAAGTGCTAAAATGTTTAGTCCCTCTGATTTTTCTACTTGATTGGCATAAGCCAAAATACTAACCTGATGATTTTTTTGTAAATACCGAACTACATCTTGGCTATAAGTAGCTAGACTTTCTATTTCTGGTGGGTATAAGGCTGTAGCGACAATAATTTTCATCCCGTTAGAAATTCATTTTGTTAACTGTGGTGAAATTACTCTTCATTATTATATTATTTTATAAATAACACTATCCGTAGATTCTATAAACTGACCATATTCTATTACTCATTCATATAATCCCGTCAATTTCTAACGGGATTCATATGTCCTTTATTTTGCCCTAAATTAGACTCCTAGTCAAACCCGATAAAAGCTTATTTTGGCTCCACTGCCTGGAAATTCAAAAACTTTCTCCGGCTGGACTCCATGAATTTTGTCGTTTAAAACTATTACCAAAGTACCCGGCTTGGCTTCTAGGCTTATTTTTTGCCAAGCACTTTGGACGACCTTATCAACCAAAAATAAATACAACACATCCGCATCACTCAAGTCTACCTTAAAAAAATCCTTACCCTTAATTTTTGCTTTTGATTTTTTACGAATTGCCTTGAACTGCGCGTACCAACAAATGATTGGCGAAAGTTCATAACCAACTAGTTTGGCTGGTTGATATTTTTCTGCTCTAAACAAAAATTCAGCTGTACCACAACCAAGCTCATATATATTATCCGTTTTCTTGATATCTAGATTAGCAAATACTTTTTCCAAACGACTATCCTTGGATTTTATGTGTGGTACTCGAGTAAAATAATAAACCACTATATTATATAGCAAAAATAGAATCACTATTAAACCTAAACTTAGAAAAAAATAAAACATCATTTACTAAAATAACCAATTATATAACTAGTAGTATTTTGATCTCCTCCCAAAATTTTAGCTGAATTACTATGATCAATCAATTCAAAATCATTGGTCTCCGACAAACGCATGGCTTCCAATAGAACTATCAAAGCTGGCGGTGAATCTAGATAATCACTGTTTAAATTACTCAGCAAAAAATAATCTCTATTATAAATAGCCTCTAGGGTTATTTGATCATTTCGCTCTGCTGTCTCTAAATCAAGATAGTGAGAAAAATCTATTGAGCTCAAGATAAGCGTCTTTTTATCTTCCAGCAGTAGACTAATTTTTTGAGCTAACGCCAAAGACATACTTTGATCATGACGAGAAGTCAAAATTATTGGTGCTACTTTGGCCTCGGGAAAATAGTATTTTACAAATGGAATAATTGTTTTGATAGAATGCTCTGGTATAAAATTTTCCTGATCATAAACCACTGCCCCACTCTCCGTCAAATCATCTAAAATACTTTCAGCTTGATAAACTGGACCAAGAGATGTCTGCCAATAAGTCTCAGCACTAATAGCTGGCCAAGCAGCCACATCACTGTGCTTAGGACCCAAAATTATAAAAGTATCTACACTCTGTTCTTTGGCTAGTTGAGCAAAAAACTTGGCCAAATGATCGCTAGCTATTTCATGATGAGGCAAGGTAGCCCCCACTAGCCTATCTCTTATTTTGAACTTTTCTGGTTGGGCAATCGCTCTATAAAACAAGTTTTCATCAAAGTCTACTTTAATTGGCTCAAGTTCTCTAAAAGCCCTGGCTTCATCAAAATGTTCTATAGCCTGATCATTTCTGTTGTAAAATAAAATTACACCAGCGATAATGAGTATCACCAATGTAATTATTATTGGTTTAAGCTTAATCATGGACGGCTAATATTGACCTGACTGCCAGTAGAATAATCAAAGATTGAATTGTCCTTGTAGTGTTGAACTAAAATTGGCTCAACTACATACTGCCCTGGATTGACCACTCTGGCATAATAAACAAAATAATCTGAACAGTTGCTATCCCAACCTCGATTGACATTAAATTTTATACGTTGGCCGTCAATGTTGTAAGGATAACGGAAACTACAACCATGACTATTGTACATGTTGCGACTATAAGGCCTGGTCACCGGTGCCATACCACTAGGCATCAAATCTGTCACCTGATAATAACCCTCGACTGCATCTCCGGCTATCCCTGGATAGATCCTCACTTCTACCAAATCATTTTCCTTGAAGCTATTTGTCTTTTGACCATCAACATAGTACTCCTTGCGAATATTCAATTGTGGACTAGAATCAGCTGGCATAGTAACCATCGGCACTTCATAGGAACTAAGCAATCCAACCTTGCCTTCAATGTCAGAAAATTTAATGTCCTTGAGCTCTTCTGGTGTAACTGACAATTTATAGCTACCCCCCTTGCTCAAAGTTTTCTCAATCTTCTGACCCCCTACTTCAACCTTGAACTTAACTTCACCTGGATTAAGGTTTGGCAAAGCTCCGACGACATAACTTAATTTTTCTAAATTTATCAAAATATCTTTGGTATGATTGTCCTGTACATACTGCCAAAGCGATTCATGGTAAGGATCATTAATAGCCCCAGACAAAATTGCGGCCAAAGAAGTGTGAGCTAAATGATCGTCTTTGTCACCACCGGTATTTAACCTCGTATACATATCTCCCATTTCTTCACCATATTCACTCATGATATCCAAATACATTTTACGAGCCAGCTCACCGTCACCTATCTTTTGGGCTCCCAAAGCGATGTATAATCTTTCTTTGACCGTGAGACCACCTAGCTTGGCAAAATTCTGAAGAGGAAGCAAAACCGGCTCACCCAAACTAGCTAAGCCAAACAGAGCAACGGCGACTTCTTCTTGATTGGATTCATTGCTGTTATAGGTGATATAGAAATAATTAGCTAAATTGATAGCATCAAACTCTTCGCTAGCTACATAAGCCAAACGAGCACTCAACTCTAGCTCGGCATCGCTATATGGCAAAAGAGCAATACCACCATTATTCAATTGATACGTATCAGACTCAAACTTACCTTGATAGTAAGAATCCTCATCAAAATAACTTTTGAGCATTTTTCTAGCCAAGACACGTGATAGTTCTTGATCTACTCTATCACCATAGGTCCAGGACAATCTCCTAAGCTGCCGATATACCATGCCTTGATTTCTATCACTAAAAGTAAGGTTCGTTCTAAACTGATCACTACCTTCTGGCTTTAGGTTTTTGTCTAATACATAAAAATTCTGCACACTCTCTCTGAGTCGTGACTCGACTACTTCTATTGGCTTGATGACTGTATCTTGATAATTTCCAAAATCAACTGTAGTGCTAATCTTGTGTTGGCCTGGGGTCAATTGAGGTAGGTCAATGTAATTTGGCTGAAAGGCTCGCCCACTCTTTTCACTTTGAGAAAAATTAAGCGTGTCAGCACTCATACTAAAAGCTACATTATCACCTGAGCTAAGAGCAGTACCATAGGCTCTCAATTTTATAGTTGGTTTATCAGCTATTAGGTACTCTTTAGTATAAGAGGCTTCTACAAAAACTGGTAGAGAAACATTTATGTTGGCGGTATTAGAGCCAGCAAATAAAGTATTGCTGACAGCCTGAGTAGTGATGCGCCATGAAGTGATATTGTCTGGTAATGTCAGACTAGTACTAGCCTGACCATTGGAATTGGTATCCAGTGAAGTAAATAAAGCATTATCAACAAACTCCTCTCTAGGACCACCCTTATCATTGTGAACATAGATGCCGTTGGCAATATAAGTATTATATGGCGAGATGGTTAGATTATAAACTTTCACTAATTCATGTTTAGCCTCGATAGAGTCAATTAATGTTTGTTTACCATCTTCATCTATTAAGTAATCTCCAACTTTAGCCTCACCAATCATCTGCCAAGCACCGTTTACAAACACTCTATGCTCTGGAGTCACTTTGAGTTTGTTGTTGATTATCAGATAACCGTCAACTGTGTGAGAAACTATATTCACCACATCAGCCTCTACTAGTCGATGACTTTTTTCATCAGCAAAGGTGAGTACCTTGTCGCCAGTTTTGACATCTTCAATATTTTTTTCACTACCATCAGCCATCTTGATCTTTGTATCAGCTAGGAAACAACCGCCGCCTTCAGCCATAGGAGCAGAACCAAAAGCCTCGGCTGAACGATGAGAACTGTAGAAAGTCAGCTCACCAGCACTCATATAGACGTTGTAAATACTAGCCAAAGTATCTACCTGTTCATTTCTTAGTTGGTAATAAGCTTCATCAACCAAATTTATGTTAACGCCGGCTTTAACCGGACCACCATTTTCATCAGTCACCTTAACTGAAATATTTACTTCTTCACCTGGTACATAATCTTTTTTATCAGTTTGAATGTCGATATTAAGACGACGGCTTTCTTTGTCAAAAGCTACTAAATTGCCAGTAATGCCTCCATAACCCCAAGTATTATAAGAGGTATTATGATAAGTTGTACCATCAAACCAAACTCCCTTGGCATAAATATTTGGTATGTATTGCTCCTTAAAAGTAAAGTTGTGTTCTGGTTGATTGCTGGTTTCGTGTTCTATCAAACCTCTTTGCAAATGATAATAAAGATAATTTTTTTGTTCTGTTTCTGGTAACAATACTTCATTATTTAAAAATTCAAATTCAACCTGTTCACCAATAGCAAAATTACTATCATCGGCATTTTTAAATTGAAGCTTATAATAATCATTATCAGCAGACCTAGTATAGCGAGAATATAGATAACGTTTTTGAACATCGTGACGGCCACTGCCATCATCTATAACTACTCTGACATAATAACTCTTATCTTTATTTACCGTTAGATTATAAACATGCTCCCCATTTCCGTCAGTTGTACCAGAATATTCTGTCAGTGGTGTTTCAATTCTGTTGTACTTATATTTTTTATGAGTTATCTTGTTGATAAAATCATAATACTCGCCCGTTTCTTCTTTCTCATAAGTAACTTCAACTATCCCTGCTCGCAAAGATTTACCAACAGCTGGCCCACCCTTGGGACTATAATCTTCACCACTGTTTATCTTGTTTAGATCTATATTATAAACCGAAGTAGTGATGGTTGCTTGGTTACTGTTTTTTTCTTTAGAAAATTTTACAGCAGAACCAATCTTTGGCCCATAGACACTAGCATAAGCATAAGTAGTGATCTCGCCTTCTTCTGATTTGCTTGGAGCAATATAAACATTTGTACTCTTGGGATAATAACAATAACTATCTGTATTACCACAGTCAGTATATGTGGTTGGCAAGGATATATGTGCCTTGCCCAAATCATCGGTAACAATATCCATTTTCTTGCCATTATAAGAGTAGGATAAATCGAGATCAGCTACTGGCGTACCCTCAAAAAAACTACTAGTGATATCTACCTCTACATTATCTCCAGCAAAAACTGCCTTTTTCTCTGGCAAAGCCTCTAGCTTATATGCTGGCTTGGTATAACTTTGAACACTTATATATTTACTATAGACAACTTCATCGTCTACCAAAAGCTGTAGACTATAACCACCGGGAGTTAAATTTTTCAAGCGCATATTACCAATACCGGTATTACTAGTATCAAGCTCCACCAACTCTTCGGCAATAGGAATCTGCTCATTATAATAATTATAATAACGACTATTGGACAACCTGACTTTTACTTGGCCATTTATATGCTCGCCACTTCTTGGTTTTATAAAAGCCCAGAAATTTATTACATCATCTGGCTGATACATGGTCCGGTCGGTATAAAAATGGTGCCAATAAAAATCTGTGTTGGAACTAGAAGAAAAATAGCTTCGATATAGCCAAAAAGGCACCACCATAACTGAGCTACCGGATTCAACTTTTAGATATTTATCTTTTTTATCATTCTCCTCATTATTAATACCAAAGGCTTGCTCACTACTAAAGGTGGCTACACCATCTGAATCTGTAGTGGCAGAAACATTTGAATTTGCCACTTTGATGCTGGCTCCAGTCACCGGACCCTTGGTGTCTAGGCTATTTACCCAAACCAAAGTATCTGTCTTGGTGATACTAGAATAAGCTGAAATATTGCTAACTTGGATATAAGCCTGACTAAAACGACCATTATACTCAGCCTCAATCAAATAAAATCCTTTGTCTAATGCCTCTGGTAAGACCAGATACTTAGTATTTTCGTATTCTGTCAAAGGCAAATTATAACTAGCAACATCGGTCAGTTTTGAACGGTCAAATTTGTGAGCGTCACGAGAATAAGTAGCCCAATAAGGGATGTGATCGCCGCTCTGTAAAGCTTCTATAAAATGATCCGCACTATTGAAAGCAAAAATCTTTACTGGAAATTCACTTTGAGTAACATTATAACTTCGCATAGCAAAGGCTGGCTCCATAGTATCAGGAAATTCATTGAAATTGACACTAAAACCAAAACTAGAACTAGAAATTTGACCTCTTTGCTCATTGGTCGGACTAGTTTCAAAAGAAAATACATAATCCTCAGCCAAGGAAGTGTCACTTCCTTCAACAGTCACCCCTTTTTTCATAGTAACAGTATAAACCGTACCTGGATCTAATTTCTTTGGTACGAATACTAAAGTTCGTTTATGTTTTTCATAATGACCATCTAGAGCTGGCTCAATACTAATCTTATCTTCATAGTTGGCAAAATTTTCATGGCTAAAGGTCAACTCAATACCGGTATCAGTTGGTACATAAGTGGCTTGATTGCGGGGTAGGGTGTGTAATACCTTGAATTGATCTTTGACTTGAAAAGCCCAAGAATAATTTCTTTTCTGCTCGTCTCCTTGATCATCTATATATTTTGAATCAATTGCCAAACGATAGACCTGTCTAGCTTCCAAAGGCGTCTTGGGAATAACTTTGAAGTTATGTTCATCAATTTGAGTAATTTCATAGTCTACTGCTGGAGAAAAACTAATGTTGTCAGCCAGTGAATCAAAACTTTTGATTGCGTCTTTACTCTTGATCATAAAGGTTGTACCAGCAGCTATGCCAGTACTGTCGATTGAGGCTGCTTCAACTTCAAAATTGTCCTGAGCATAAGCTGTATTGATAAGTAGCTTTGAAAAATCACCAGGAGTATCGGGAACCAATCCTTTATTAAACCCAAAATAAAAATAGCCCAACAAAACAGCCGCAATTAGAAATACCGCAATGATGGGTGTCCAAACTTTTGCTTTAAACATAATTTATAAAT
>CALDOH010000097.1 GCA_937912185.1 uncultured bacterium
AATTAATTTTTAGTGGAGGCCCGCACCGATGTCAGTCGCAAATGGCTCGGATGACTTGTGGTTAGAGGTAATATGCCAAACGAACTCGGAAATAGCTGGTTCTCCCCGAAATACGTCTAGGCGTAGGCTTTTGTTAAGGAACGGGGGGGTAAAGCACTGAATGGATTTGGGGAGTAAAACCTTCACTTCCAATCAAACTCAGAATACCCCGTTTTATTGCAAGGGACTCAGTGTCTGGGGGCTAAGCTCCAGAGGCGAAAGGGAAACATCCCAGATCTTCAAGTAAGGTCTCTAAATGTATATTAAGTGGAAAAGGATATGTCATCTCTCAAACACCTAGGAGGTCGGCTTAGAAGCAGCCATCCTTGAAAGAAAGCGTAACAGCTCACTAGCCGAGAGATACATGACCGAAGATATAACGAGGCTAAAATATACTACCGAACTTAAGAATTTTATATTTATATAAAGTGGTAGGGGAGCGTTCCTGTTGCATTGAAGGCGAGCTGTGAGGCTTGCTGAAGCGGCAGGAAGTGAGAATGTCGGCATGAGTAGCGAGATGGGAGTGAGAATCTCCCACACCGAATAACCAAGGTTTCCAACGCCATGTTTGTCAGCGTTGGGTTAGGCGACCCTAAGGTGAGGCCAAAAGGCGTAGCCGATGGATTACCGGTTAATATTCCGGTCCTTGTATAGTTTCGTTTTAAGTTGGGGCATGACGAAGTTGGATAATCCGAGCAGTGCGTTGAACATGCACTGTTTAAGCAGCAAGGCAGTTCTAGTAGGCAAATCCGCTAGAGCGTTAACACAAGCTGTAAATACAATCTTGAGAGTAATCAATAGAGAGTTGGATGACTTCAGTTTCCGAGAAAAGTGTCGCAACTAGAAACTACACAATCCGTACCGCAAACCGACACAGGTGGGTAGGTCGAGTAGACTAAGGTGGACGAGCGAATCTTTCTTAAGGAACTAGGCAAATTAGCTGGGCGTAAGCTATGCGAGATGCCCTGCCCGGAACGTGCTTGCACGATTCAGGCCACAGCAAAAGATTGAGGGGGGACTGTTTATCAAAAACACAGGTCTGTGCCAAAGCGAAAGCTTAAGTATACGGGCTGCGACCTGCCCACTGCCGGAAGGTTAAATGAGCGGGTGATATATCTTCGGATATTGAGCCTGTGATTGAAGCCCCGGTGAAGGGCGGCTTTAACTATAAGAGTCCAAAGGTAGCGAAATTCCTTGTCACTTAATTGGTGACGTGCACGAATGGTTTAACCATCCTTCAACTGTCTTGAGAAAGAGCTCGGCGAATTTGAAATGGCTGTGAAGATGCGGCCTACTGGCAGCAGGACAAAAAGACCCTGTGCAGCTTTACTACTACTTGGCACTGAAATATGTATTGTAACTGTCGAGAATAGGAGGGAGGGCTGAGTATTTATATTCAGCCCGTCAGTGGAATACCTCTCTTTTCTTTATGTATTTCTTACCTAAGGTGTTTGCAAACAACACCGGGGACACTGTCTGGAAGGTAGTTTAACTGGGGAGGTTGCTTGCTAAAGAGTAACGCAAGCGTGCAAAGGTACCCTTGCTCCGGATGGAAATCGGAGTGTAAGCATATAGGTATATGGGTGCTTTACTGTGAGACAAACAAGTCAAGCAGTCACGAAAGTGGGCCTAAGTGATCCTCGTGAGCTTCGTGGGAAGCTCCGGGCCTAACGGATAAAAGCTACGCCAGGGATAACAGAGTAGTTGCGCCTGAGCGTCCATAGCGACGGCGCAGTTCGCTACCTCGATAGACTAAGAACGAATGTCGAGGATAAAGTTGGCTAATAACGGAGAATGCCTAAGATTGAACACCTTAAGGTTAACCCCGTGGGAAGTCGTAATTGACCCCGTAGAGACTGATTCATGTATTTTTATGCATGATGAGATAGTTCTTCATTGGAGAACTGTACACACGCCGACTCAACTTAATTACCGAAAGGATTTTTTAAAGGTAATTAACTTGAAAGATATAGTCCAAACCACTAGTAATAGATGGAGCCATTTGGTCGGCTCAGCGCATCCTGGGGGTGAAGAAGCTCCCAAGGGTTGGTCTGTTCGCCCATTAAAGCGCTACGTGAGCTGGGTTCAGACCGTCGTGAGACAGGTCGGTCTCTATCCGCTGTCAGCGTTGGATTTTTGAGGGAGTTTGTCTCTAGTACGAGAGGACCGAGATGAGCCAATCCCTAGTGAACCAGTTGTTTCTGTCAAGAGCATTGCTGGGTAGCTACATTGGTACGTGATAACCGCTGAATGCATCTAAGCGGGAAGCCGTTCCCAAGATGAGAAATCCATGTTCTGGTTTACCAGAACGAAAGACCCGTAGGAGATTACTACGTTGATAGGAGGGGGGTGTAAGTGCAGCAATGCATTTAGCCGACCCTTACTAATGGTCGATAGGTAGATAAATTTTTAGCGATCTACCGTACTAATCTATTCACTTTTTAGGGAGTAATAAGAACCTTAAAATAATTCTTTATCACTGTGCAGATAAGCAAGTTGAGGCTTGTTTATCTGTCCGGTGATCAAAGCGATCTGGCCCCACCTGATCCCATTTCGAACTCAGAAGTGAAACAGGTCAGCGTTGACGATAGTATTCGGGCGACTGAATGCGAAAATAGATCATCGCCGGACAACTAAAAGTACCCCGCCATTGGCGGGGTTTTTTGGTATATTCAAAATATCTGATAGTAAAAAAGTTTGTTACACGATACTTGCCCACATGTTTTAGTGCGGTGGTGTTCTTTTTTCTTGCTACTACAACCAGAGCAAAATCATACTCCCTGTTAGCCGTAACCGATCAAGCCAGCGACGGCAATTTTTGCAACTCCATCTACACTTGTAGTCTTTCGGATCAAGAGTTATCCAACTTAAGTACTCAAGACAATCAAGGTTATCAAATAAAAGATCATACGGGTATTTTTACAAATGGGGCATGGCCACAGATATACTTTGCTCCAGACAGATATCTAGAATTTGAATTCGGAAACCTCAATTTATCTGCGACAGACACTATTTTAAGCTCAAGTTTTGTAATTTCTCATCAAGTAAATCAGGCACAAGGTTTAATAGGGCAAGACCACGATATTAAACTAGAAGCTTCCAAAGACGGTGGTTCAACTTGGGAAACTTTGTCCACCAACATTTGGCCAGCAACCTCTGGAAGTTTCGCATACTTCCAAGTTTCACTGCCTGCCAGCTATCTAAACTACACTAGTCTAAACAATTTGTTAACTAGGCTATCAATTTATGGTGACGACGGTTATGCCAATCTCTTCTCTATTATTGACCTAATCAAACTAGACATAGACTACTACAACTCCTTAACTAACACTCCTCCAGTAAATACCATAAGCGCTCCAAGCGAAAACCAGCAACTAAAAGGAGATATTACCTTCACGGTCTCCCTTACAGATGATTTCGGCATCACCGAGTACCAGTTAAACTTACTAGACGAGAATCAAAATCTAATTACCACCTGCCTACAAGCCACGATTTCTTCTACAACCTCTCTTTCAGCTTCCTGTCAGATAGACTCAACTAGCTACCCAAACGGACAGTATTACTTACAGATAAAAACCAAAGACAACGCCGAAGAATGGACCACCTCAACCAGATTAGTTTTGTTCGACAACGCTTCTCCGATTACTGATCTTTTATCAATCCTTCCACAAGATAACACTTTTTGGCAAGACTCAATCACTATTTCCGGTAGCTCAGAAGACAATTTAACCACTAGTTTTGTGGACCTCTACCTCAAAGAATCAAACACAACCAATCCGTGGACAAATCTAACTACTCTAGTCAACTCCGTTACTAGTTCAATCTTCAACTGGTCGTACTCTTGGCAGCCAACTGAAGAAAAATCGTATAATCTAGCCGCCAGCGCCACCGATCTAGCTGGAAATCAAGAAAGTCTTCAGGTAATCAGTCAAGATGTTGCTTACGTGCCCAGCCTTTTTCCTATCATTAGTAATCAACTAGGTACCACTCCAACTTTAGGTGAGATCACCATAAGTTGGTCAACTCAATTACCAACCTCAGGCAGAGTAGTTTATGACACAGTTTCTCACCCAACTCCAGACACCTTTGATTCAAACTACGGCTATGTATTCTCAAGTAACACTATAAATCTTTCACCTCAAGCGGTCTCACACTCAGTTACCTTAACTGGCCTTTCAGACAACACCATTTACTACTACCGAATCATCTCTACTAGTCTCCCTACTACCATTGGTCAAGAACTAACCAATAAAACTTTATCTATGCCTGGTCCAGGAGGAAACCCAACTTCAAACTCCCCGCCACAAGCAGTAATAACCCAAAACACTGTATCCAGCCTCTCCATCACCCAGACCTCCGTCATCCTGAACTCGATTCAGGATCTGAAAACCCCAGTAGGTAGCCGTAATGTAGTGGAGGATTCCTCTAAGGTGGCTGAAGTTGATAAAGTCCTTGGACAAACCACCACAGAAAAACCCAAAACCTGGATGCTGGTTTTATCCATAATTATTTCATCTTCCTATTTACTTTATCTCCTTTCCAGACGGCGCAAAATTTGACATAATAAACTCATGCTGTCCACTACCTTTCACCTGTTTGTTCCACACCACAAGAACAACCACAAACCAAAAATTCTCCATACAAACTCACTTTTATCTCTTCTTGGTGTTTTAATCATGGCCCAGTCAGTCATTGGTATGTTCTCGGTATTAAGGCCAAGGATTCTAGGCCTGGCCACCAACATCGATCCAGACAAAATAATCATTCTAACCAACAATCAACGTCTGCAAAACGACCAAGATCCGCTCACCACTAACAACAAGCTGAACCAAGCGGCTCTGGCAAAGGCAACAGATATGTTTGCCAACAACTACTGGTCCCATACCTCTCCAGATGGCACCGAGCCTTGGTACTTCATCTCTCAAGCTGATTATCAGTATAAGCATGCAGGTGAAAATCTGGCTCGTGATTTTGAAAACTCCACAGAAGTGGTCTCTGCCTGGAT
>CALDOH010000098.1 GCA_937912185.1 uncultured bacterium
TTTAAGATCATTAGTAAATAAATATTAAAAGCCTAGCTCTATGCTTGAGCAAATTTTTAGTTCAGTAGCACGAAGCAAGATTATCAAGTTTTTTTGTGTGAATGCTCAAGAAAAATTTTTTGTCCGAGAGCTAGCTCGTAACCTAAATGTACAGCTTAACTCTATTCGCCGGGAGCTAAGTAATCTCGAAGAATTTGGTTTTCTCAAATCTCAGGAGGAAGGTGGTAAGAAATATTATTATACTAATAAAGAATTTTCTCTTTATACAGAGATGAAGAATCTTATTTTCAAGGCCTTGGCCCTTGAGGAGATGGATGTCGCTGGTAAAATGTCAAAAATCACCGGCTTAAAGTTATTGGTGTTTACTGGTGTTTTGACCGACTCACCGGCCAGTACTGATGTTTTGATTGTTGGTAAAGTCAATAAAACAAAGTTTGATAAATATTTACGCAAGATAGCTGAAGGCTTGCCAGAGGAGCTGAGGTACACTTTTTTGCCTTTGAGTGACTATATTTATCGTTTGGATATTACTGATAAATTTATCTACGATATCTGGGCCAATGAACGGATTGTGGTGGTGGACAAGATATCTGATAAAATCCAAGCCAAACGTTTAGATGAATATAATTTTAAACACTTTAGACCAGAAGAATAAAATAAAAATAAATATGAAAGTAAAAAGACAGCAATTTGGATTTACCCTAGTGGAACTATTGGTAGTGATTGCTATTATCGGTATTTTATCAACTGTAGCGATAGTAAATTTAAATTCTTCCCGCGATAGAGCTAAAGAGGCGGCTGCTTTGCAATCAGTTTCTTCTTAATACTACAGCGGCTATTTTGTGTGATAATGAAGATGCGTTGATAAGAGATCCTTTTCCTAGTGGTACTTATGTTGGTGGGCAATTTTGCGAGAAAGATATTGGAATTGACTGGCCAGAGCCTGATAAACTCCCTAATGGTTATTCTCTTATGTTTAGAATTGATGCCCTTGTTAGTGACGGAGTATGGACTTATGCGTTAGTAAATCCTTCTTGGGAATTGCAACCAATAGTATGTGAAAACACACCGGCCGATACGAATCCAGATGGATGTCGTATAGGATGGTAATTACTAATATGAAAACATTGCTATCGTCGGTATTTTATAAACGATAGCGGTAGTCAATTTAGATACCTCTTGTACTAAAGCAAAACTGGCCATTGTACTGCTGGTATGGGGGCTTATGGAATTTTTGATGCTATTATTTTTTCAAATAATTAAAGTAAAATATGGGTAAATCAAAGTTTTTTGTTTTGTTGTTAATTTTAGTTTTAGCAGCGATTGCTTCTTGGGTGATCGTATTATTGCCAAAACAACAGCCTATGAGTCAGGGTCAACAAAATCAAGGTAATATTATTAGTGGTGTTTGTAATGTGGATGCTGATTGTCCAAGTAATGAGGAGTGTTTTGGTGATGAAATGAATCGATGCATTGATTCCAGTGAAGGCACAAAGGAATGTATTTGTCTTTATAAAAGTTGCAACATAAATACTGATTGTCTAGAAGAGCACATTTGTGTAGCTAGAGAAGGTGATGATTTTGGCAAAAGATGTTATTATCAAGAACAGCCTACCGATGAAGATTTGGATATACCAGAGGATACCAGAGAGCTTTTGGCTAATTCAGTAGAAGTAGAGGCTTTTATCAGAGCCAATTTGGATAGTGATGTTGTTTTACAAAAATGTAACGATGAGATTTTAGTGACCAAAAATGACTATGATTGGGATATAATATGTAAAACATCAGAAGGTGATCTAAATATTGTATTAGGCGCCTACGGTGATGTTGTTGAATTTTTTGTTAATTAACTCTATGAAAACAAGGGTACGACCCGGCTTCGCTCGGGGTAGAAACAATTTAGGCTTTACTTTAATAGAGCTGTTAGTAGTAATAGCTATCATTGGTATTTTATCAACTATAGCAGTAGTAAATCTTAATTCTTCCCGCGAAAAAGCCAAGCAGGCAGCTGCTATACAATTTGGCCTAGCTTATAAACCACTTGTAGTTTTGTGTGATAGCTATGATGCAAAGTTAAATGACCCAAAGCCAGCGCTTGTTTATATAGGTGGGCAACTTTGTGAGACTGACATCAACACCGATTGGCCCGATGTTAGTGAATTACCAGGTGGGTATGAGCAGATAGACATAAATGATGCTACTGGTGGTGATGGTATTTGGTTTTATGTTATTATTGATTCGGACAATGAGTTAAGGCCTGTGATTTGTGCTAATGATAGAGGTTGTTATACCCCTTAGATTTTATGTTTTTAGTTTTATATCTTATAGATAAAAATAAAGCTCGTTGGTTAGCATTGGAAAATGCTAGTATTAAGTTTTTTTATAATTTTGACTTGGAGTTTGGTAAAGATAGTCTGTTTGAGGGTCTGGATACAT
>CALDOH010000099.1 GCA_937912185.1 uncultured bacterium
CAAAAGGTCATACGGATGGATTATGCCCAATGTTAGGGTTAGCAGACCTGCTAGCCAAAGTAGTTTTTTGTTTTTGCCAGCCGTAGCGCGGATAAAAATAGCGGCAATAAGTAGTATCAATGTCTGGGACAAGATAAATAATGGACTATAGTACAAACTATAGAAAGTATTACTTTCAGCTACCCAAAGATTGACCGGTGATATATTGCTGTTTGGCCAAAAGCTCAAAAACAAAACACCTAGGCCATTGGCAAACAAAACCATCGCTAGGGCTAGAAGTTGTTTTTTGTAAGTATCAAATATCTTTTTTAGCCACCACCAAAGCACAGCAATAAAAAATAAGCTAAAAATTATCCTAAAGACATGGTAGCTGGCTATTGTTCCTAAATTGGCAACCTTACTGAATTGTCCCAATAAAAACCAATGCGGAGAAAAAAATAGATTAAGCTCACTAGTGTGGCTATAATAGTTTTTGCTAAAAAGATTGCCTTGAGCAGCAGACTCTATGTTTGATAAATAGACAAAGTAGTCGTCATAATTATAAGCTGGTGCGGCGGTAAAAATTTTGTCACTTATATTGGCTCGATAAATTCCAGCCAAGTATGGCAAGTTGTTCAAAAACAAAAAAGTAATTACCAAGAAAACTAGTAGTTTATTTTTTTTAAACCAAGTTATCATTTTTTAACTTCATAAAAAATAAAATTATCATTATCCACAATTACCTCAATATAGTCTTCAGTAGCCAACCATTTGATATCATAAAATTCAGGAATATATTCTCTACTAGCAAAAATATAATCAATACCATTACTTCCTAGCCAGGTACTAATATCCTCTTGGCTAGTCCAGAGCTCTATTACTTCTTTGTTTTTGTCAGCCGCTTTCCAAGTTTGGATAGAGTGTCCAACATATACAGTCTGACCAGTGAATGCTGGTAAGACATTCCCATCAAGGCCCCTAGTTAAAATTATGCTATCTTTTTTAGTTTCACTTTTAATGAATTGATAGATTTCCTTTGTTTGGCGAGTATAGAAAAATTTGTTTTCATAGTTTTCATTTATTCTCAATGAGGCAGTATTAATGTAAGTAAAACTATCAAATAACAAAAGGAATGAAAAAATTGCAATGATTGAGGCATGACGAATATACTTATTTTCTTTGTACCACCAGAACAAGAAGAACATCGTAGTTATGGTCAGGGCAATATGCCAGCCGTTGGCTAGACGACGGTTAAAATTGACCGGCAGGTAAACTAGTAGCCAACCTAGAAGTGCCCAGATAGTAAGTAATAACAAATAATTATTTGTATACAGCTTTTTCTTTAATACCAAGACAGCAGCAGCAACAGAGAAGACAGATACTAGGCCCAAGCCAAAAACGTACTCCAAAATATTTCTAGAGTTTACTATATTTTGTTTATTGAGTTCAGCAGCAGCTTGGTCAATAGAAAATATTAAAAAATAATAAAGAGCAATTAAGCCGAGGGCAAAGTATATCCAAAACAATTGGCGAATATATTTTTTATGAAAGAATAAATTGATAATAACCCAAGTGCTTAAAACAGCGGTAATGGTAAAAGCATCATAGGGATGAACTAGGGCTAAAAATAGGGCTGTTAGGGAGGCAAACCAAAGCGAGAGTCGATTGTTTTCTTCGCAAGCCTTTATGAACAGACCAAAGATAAGTAGTATTAGGGCCGGAGAGAAAACTGCTACTGGATATTGAGACATACTAAGAAAGGTGATTGATTCTGGCATCCAAAAATTAGTCGGGACTAGGTCGGTATTAGGGAAGGTGTTCATAAAAAAAGTTCCTAGGCCATTGGCAAATAGGACAGCAGTTAAGGCCAAAAGTTGTTTTTTGTAAGTATCAAATATCTTTTTCAGCCACCACCAAACAACGCTGATAAATAGCAAGGCAGAGAGTATTCTAAAAATGTGATAACTAATAACCGTATCAAGACCGCTTAGTTTAGAAAATTGGCCAATAGGGTACCATTGGGGTGAAAGAAATATTGGTATTTGACTTTCGTGGTTGTATAAATTTTTCATTATCAAGTGGTCCTGCGCTCCCATCTCAATCATAGAAAGATAAACGAAATAATCACCCTGATTTTGAATAGTGGAGCCATTATATATTAAATCATGATTTTTGATTGTTTTGTAGGCACCAATCAAATATGGCAAGTTGTTTAATAACAAAAAAATAATTACCAAAAGGATTAATATTTTATTTTTTTTAATCCAAGACATTTATTTTTGTATGAATTTATAAAAGATAAAATCAGTATCATCAATAATAGGTGCAATGTATGCTTCGTCAGCTAGCCATTTTATATCATCAATCTCTTCAATGTGTTTTCGGCTAGCAAAAATATAATCGATACTGTGCTCACTTAGCCAAGTACTAATATCTTCTTGGCTAGTCCAGATTTTTTTGGTTTCTTCATTTTTTTCCCAAGCCTGCCAAGTCTGAATACCGTGTCCGATATAAACCCGAGCATTGATAAATCCTGGCAATCTATTTCCTTCTAGTTCTCTAGTCAATATTATATCATCATCATTAATACTAAGGTCTACAATCTCATAGATTGCCTTTCGGTCACTGCTAATATAAACATTGGCTTCACGGCTATCGTGATAGGTCTGATCAGTATAGAGGATTATATGGTAGAGGGTATCAAAAGATAGGGCGATTACTATAACAGCCACCAAGCCACTTTTGAAAAAATTTGGTATTTTTTTATAAGCATAGATTAGTCCCAAAGTAGATAGTATCGCCAAAGGGATGTGCCAGCCATTGGCCAATCGTCGGTTAAAATTAAAAGGCAGATAGACCATTAGCCAGCCAGCCAGGCCCCATAATACTATAAATTTTAAATAAGTATTTTCTAGCAGTTTATTTTTAAAGGAAAAATAAACACCAACTAGAGACAAAACAGTAACCAGACCAAAGCCAAATAGATATTCTAAAATATGTCCAGAAGAAACTATATTTTGTTCTTTGTATTTTTCCATAGATGGATCTTGAAACAACCAAATATAGTACAGTCCAGCTAGTAAAGAAGCTAAATATAGATATAGCAAATGACGGATTATCTCTTTGTTTTTTGTCTGCCAATATTCAAGGCCTGCCCAGGCAGTTAATAATAGGTTTACTATTACTAGTTCATAAGGGTGGGAAATAAAGAGAAAAACGGCCAACAGGCCATAGAGGGGTATAAGGCCTGATTTGCTCTCCTGGATGCTCTTTATGAACAAAGCGAACACTAGTAGTATTAAGGCCTGTGACAGCGAAAATAGAGGCCCCTGGTACAGATTAAGGAAGGTGTTGGCCTCAGAAACCCAGAGGTTTATAGGAGAAATATCAGTATTGGGCCAAAAGCTTAAGAAGAGTACTCCTAGGCCATTGGCAAACAAAACCATAGCCAAGGCTAAGAGCTGTTTTTTGTAAGTATCAAATATCTTTTTTAGCCACCACCAAAGTACGGCAATAAAAAATAAGCTAAAAATAATTCTAAAGATATGATAACTTATGACATTACTAGTGACTTTAGCTACTTGGCCAACAGTGAACCATAGGGGTGTAAAAAGAGTAGCTTCCTCAGCCTGATAATCGTATAAATTTCTTATAAATATATTATCTTGACCTTGTTCAATATAAGAAAGATAAACAAAATAATCTCCTTCATTGACCAAAGGAGAGCCGTTATAAGTTATTTGGGAATCAGTAGCAGAGCGATAAATCCCAGCCAAGTAAGGTAGATTATTCAAGAGCAAAAAAACAATTACCAGAATTATTAGAAGTTTGTTTTTTTTGAGCCAAGTCATTATTGAATTTTATAAATTTTTACATCATCATCTTGATAGACAACTATAGCGTTGGGATCACGGTCCATTCTATCTACAAAACCCTTGTGCCTTTCTTTTTCCGCTAGGACAAATTCTGCCCCAAAATTTTCTTTTATCTTATGAGCTAGATTAAGCTTTATCTCAGTGGTAGTTAAATTGATATACAGTTGGTGTAGCTGAGAGTCTTGATTGTGCATGAAAGTGGGATCCAGGCCAATAATATAA
>CALDOH010000100.1 GCA_937912185.1 uncultured bacterium
GTGGCAAAAGCCCTGCTTTTTCTGCGGGGGTGTTATTGAGTGGACTAATAACAGTCAAGACACCATCGACAGTTTCTACCATAGCACCAATACCCTCTACCTCACCTTCAATCCGATCATCAAAGTCGCTTTTATTGTTGGGAGTAAAAAATTCAGTGTAGGGATCATCTAAAGACTTTACTAGCCCTTTTATAGATCCATAAAAAATATCTTTGTTATTTAGTGCCTCGGGTCTATAATATTGTTGGTTCAGCGCATCGATGGTGGATTCGTAGATACTAAAATCTACTTCAATTTCATCAGTACTATAGTTTGGATTATCAGATTGTGTAATATCAGCAAGTCTATCGACACTAATATCAAGGGCTAGGTTTTTTAAAACATCAAAGCCTTCTTGGCCATTTTTTATTTGGTAGCGATAACCATCGAGTGGATTGATATACCAGGATTGGTCCTTGTTTTTTACAAATTGTCCTTTTAGCTGATGAGTTAAGTTGTAATCAACGTTTGTACTATCAGCATCAATGGCAATTTTATTTAGGTCTTCAGCAGATATTTCCTGAGAAAAGTTTTTTAGTAATCGAGAAAACGTTACTCCATTTTTGATAAGTAATTTTTCCTTGGTTTCTGGCTCAATATACCAGTATTGTTCGGCAAAAGGATTGTTGGCAATCACCACTGATCCAGCGTAGCGGTTTTTGATGTTGGGGTCACCAAAATCAATATCAAACTCTACATCAACCGCCAACGCTTTGTTGCTATAAAAAAATAAGCCGAAGATAGCGAGTGATAAAATTAAAATCTTTTTCACCCCGTTAGAAATTTTTTTTGGTTTTACTTTATTCATATAATGGTATTTATTTTATTATCATTTTTCATGAGCCAGCTAGAATAAATTTCTAACGGGGTTCATATATTTTATGACTTCAGTTAATTTTTTTCTTTTCTGTTACCCAGAAACCTAGATATTTACCCAGCATGAGCCTGGTCTGGGCATCTACAGCTGGGATTGAGCCAAAGATAATCATAGTAATAGGGAAGATTATCCATTGGACAAACATTAGAATATATCTAAGAACTGCGTTTACAATATTATTTTTAAATTTTTGTGGCATTGGTGGCAAAATAATTACCGAAAATACAGAGATAAAAAATATACCAATTAAACCAAAACGCATTAAGTTTTCTAAAATAAGTGGTGTATTTTGAGCTAGTACGCTAGTGATGCCTCGCTTTTCTGCTAGATATAGGGGTAGATAACCCATTAACATGACCAATATCGGAGCAGTAGCCCAAGTGTAGATTCCCTCGGTTTGATTCCAGATATAGATCCATTTTTTATTAAGGGGAATTTTTTTACTTTTGTTGAAATGCCAAACCATGTAGGGGAAGTGCTCTACTCCATAAGCCCAACGACGCATTTGTTTGTATTGATTTTTGAGACTGCGCCAAAATTTTCCCACGTAAACCGTATCCATAGAAACCGGAATATGCATTGGTACCACTTCATAATCCCCTTCGTAGTGAATAAAGCATTGAATAAATATACGCGAGTCTTCGGTGACAATATTGTTTTGCCAAAAACCAACCTCAACTAAGGCTAACCAACTCATACTATGAGAGGAAAAAGTAAGTAGTCTTTCGGGTCTAGCTAGGTCAGTCAACAACCAAAAAGTAGTTGAGTTGGAAACTACGCGGGTAAAGATATCTGATTCCCAAGTATTGTTGTGGTAAAAGGCCATCGGTTGAAAACTAGCTCGGTAAGGGTTTTTGTGAGAGATAAACTTGTGAGTTAGATAAGCAAAATATTGATGGTGAGTAACTGTGTCAACATCAAAAGCTGAAACAATTATTTTTTTATAATCAAATTCATGAGCATCAAAATATTTTTTGATCTCATGTCCCATGTGGTATAGGTTGGCTCCCTTACCTATCACTTCACCCGGCAAATCCATAGGATGGACGGTAATCATGATGTGATAAAATTTATCTTTATATTTTTCTAGTATCCGTTTGCTGATCGGCTCAAAATGATCCTTTAGTCTTTCTTCTCCACCAAGGACGACAATCATTTTCTTGTGATCATAGTTGGTTTCCAATAATTTGGCAAAGGCATTGTCTACAACCTCAAAAGGCTCGCCAGCAGTAGGAAGAAGTAGTAAATGATAGTATTGATCCCAGGTTTTGTGATTGTGACGTAAAAAATCCCACCAATCAATTTTTATAGTCTGGCGGTATTTTATCCAGGACATAATCAACCAGATCAGCATGTAGGTTATCTTTAGGATAAAATAGGTATCAAAAATAATTATGAAATAAATACCATAGAGCGGATTGTAAAATGACAGGCTAATGGCAAAAATAAAAGTAAGCCAGACCAAAGCGCCTGGCAGTATTTCCATTAAACGATATTTGTAGTATTGACTTTGGGTTTTATTCATAAATTTAGATTGGTTTTCCATTTTCTAAATAAAAAGAAGTGTTCTTTTCAATAGCCTCAAGACAAGTATTTAAGCGATTTTTTATGCCGTAAATTAAAAGATTTTGAGCCTGGAGTATATCTGAGAATTTATATTCAAGTAATTCTTCATTTTGTAGTTTTATTTTTTTTATTTGGTTTTTTGATAATTCACCGCCATAAAAAATAAAAAAATATCCATCAGGTTTAATACCCTGGCTATGTTTATAGTCAACGCAGATAAACCGTGGGTTTTTGAGTTCTAAATCTAGCTCTTCTTTAATTTCTCGAATGACGGTTTGTCTAGGAGATTCATTTGGATCAATTACTCCTCCGGGTAATATCCAGTTATCGCGATAGTTTGGTTTTAAAATTAAGATTTCTTTTTTATCATTAAAAAAAATTACACCAGCACCAGCTCGTTTTTTAGGTAAGGTAGCATAATATTTTTCTTTGCTCAGCATACTTCTTTTATTTCGTGCTCCAACACTTGATCTTTATCGTCAAAAACAAATTTTCCTTTAAATTTTTTATTGGCTAGAAATAGCGGAAACCAATAGGGGTCATCGGACCACATTTTTTTGAATGGGATTTCATCGACAGCAAACCACTGTGGTTTCATCTCCTCTGTTTCTTCTGGAGCGCCATTAAATTTGGTTGATTTAAATATATGTATTTCTAAATAGCCTTTTTTACCTTGAGAATAAAAATCTATTACTCCCAGCTCCACTAAATCGATTAATTCTATATTGCCTTCTTCAAAAGTTTCTCGGCGAGCAGCTTCTTCAATTGTTTCACCCTCCTCTATCTTGCCGCCAAAGCCGTTGTAACGTCCCATACCAAAGCCTCGTTTTTTCATAGCCAGCAAAACTTTTTCATCTTGGTGGACAATGGTAATGGTCATTATTTTTTTATTGTCCATTA
>CALDOH010000101.1 GCA_937912185.1 uncultured bacterium
ACCATCATTGGATCTCGTAGTTCATGGCTAATAATATATTTGTCAAAAATATTAACCACTGTCCACAGCAACATGGCTGCTAAAGTAAAATAAATCCATTCCATAATTTATGTTTTTTCCAGATCCTATTAAATCATTAATCCAAGATACCACGTCATAATACCTTCTCCCCACAATAGAGCGATTAAAGTACCAATTGCAAGGAAAACTCCAAATGGAACCTGACTTTTCATTTTCTTTTTTTGCCCAGTCAACAGAATAATACTTACAAACGCACCAATAATATATGCAAAAAATATACCAACAATAATATTTGGCCAACCAAGCATAAAGCCCATCAAAACCCCTAATCGAATATCACCACCACCAATCCACTTCCCCTTTGAAATAAAATGTTGAATATAGAAAAAACCGCCACCAACCAAGCCAGCCAAAACTAGATAGCCGATTACTTCTAACCAATTACTACTATTACTTAAAATAAAAACGTTAATAGCAAAAGCAAAAACCATCATTGGGAAGGTGACTGAATCAAAGATCAAATAAAACCGTAAATCCGTCATAAAAATGACTACCAAAGCAGAAACAAACACCAAGTCTCTATAAAATAACGGATTCGCAAAACTCTCGCCTATGTTATAAAAATAAGCCAAGAAAACAAATAACAAGCCAGTCGCCAATTCAACCAGCGGATATTGCCAAGATATTTTCTTTTTACATTTGCCACACTTACCCTTTAATACAAAAAAGCTTAAGATTGGAATTAAATCCTTCAACCCCAAGACCGCTTTGCAATGAGGGCACTCTGAACGCCCTTTCACAATCGTCTTTTTTTCTGGCAAACGACAAATAACCACGTTCAAAAAACTACCAATGGCCGTTCCAATGATAAAAATTAGCAAATATAACATACTTGATATCGTAAATTATTAATCAAACGCTAAACTCGGCTTATCATTTCTACCAGACGATGAGAATACGCCCATTCATTATCATACCAAGCTAAAACCTTTACTAAATTACCATCTACAACCTTTGTAAACTTCAAGTCTACAATAGCTGAAGCTGTTGTACCTAAAATATCAGTTGAGACTAATTCTTCTTCTGAAACTTCTAAAACATTCTTGTATAATGGATGCTTTGCAAATTTTTTAAATGCGTTATTTACCTGATCAACTGTCACGTCTTTCTTTAACAAAACCACAATATCAACCAATGAGCCACAAACAACTGGCACTCTGATAGAAACACCATCAAATTTATTTTCTAAACTCGGGATTCTTAATGCGGTCGCTACCGCCGCACCTGTAGTTGTCGGAATGATATTATTTAATGTAGACCGACCTCGGCGCCAATCTTTAGCCATGGGCAAATCTACTGTTCTTTGCGTAGACGTTGTAGCATGAATTGTGGTTAGCAAAGCTTTCTCAACACCAAATTGAGACTCTAATACGGCCATAATAGGAGCAGTACAGTTTGTTGTACAAGAAGCATTAGCCACGACCTTTTCTCCCTTTGCATCCTTATCATTCACACTTCTAACAACCGTCATAATCCCCTCACTTTTTGCCGGAGCAGAAATAATCACGTTCTTGGCCCCAGCCTTTATATGTTTACTAGCCTCTTCTTTTTTTGTAAAAAACCCAGTACATTCCAAAACCACATCAATTTTATACTTTTTCCAAGGTAATTTTGCAGGGTCCTTCTCACTAACAAAAGGTATGCTGGTCCGTCCCACAACTAAATTATTCCCCTGAACTTTAACTTGCTTGTCATATTTTCCTTGAGCTGAATCATACTTTAATAAATAAGCTAAATTATCAAGCTCAGCTAAATCATTGATCCCGACTACTCGAACGTTTTTCTTTGTTAAGGCTATCTTTAATGTGGCTCGACCAATTCGGCCAAAACCATTTATAGCTAGATTAATCATAAGACTATTAAATTATTAAGTAATTACTGTCATAATTATAGCAAATTTTTTCTTTCTTTACTACAAAAAAGCCCCGATATAATCGAGGCTTTTGACCAAATTTTATTTTATATCTAACGTTTACGCATCATCTGAAGTTTTCATCCCGACTTTGAAGGATAAGCTTTTACTTTCAGACAATGCTTTGTTTAATTATCTCCGCCTAAACCTTCATCGAACCAAGGGATGAAAATTTGGGCGGAGGGAAAATCACATCCTTGGAATATATTTGAGTGATTTTCCTGTAGCCAGATATGCGTTGTTATCGGATGTATTGCTCTTTTATCAG
>CALDOH010000102.1 GCA_937912185.1 uncultured bacterium
TGGGTTCATATGTTTCCTTGGGTACTATTTATATTAACCTTTTCAGCCTATTATGTAAATACTAAAAAGCCCCCGCGGTGCGGGGGCTTAAGTTATTCGTTTTCTTTTTTGAAATCACAGGCTTCACATTTTATAGTACTTTTATTGGCTACGACTAGGAGTTGTTTACATTTAGGACAGAGTTCTCCAGTTGGTTTACCCCAGGTTAGATGTTCACAGTCGGGATATTTATTACAGCCGTAGAAATTTCGGCCTCGCTTACTGCGTTTGACTACCATCTCACCTTCGCCACACTTAGGACACTTGACGCCGGTTGATTTTTCAACTTGTTTGGTAGTCTTACATTTTGGATAGTCACTGCAAGCAATGAATTTTCCAAAGCGTCCAGTTTTCATTATCATTGGTTTGCCACACTCAGGACAGGGCTCGTCAATTTTTTCTGGTTCTTCGATTTCACCGTCGCTATTTATTGGTTTGGTGTTTTTACAGTCAGGATAATTTGAGCAGGCTAGGAATTTTCCAAAGCGGCCTAACTTAATTATCATTGGACTACTACATTTTTCACAAACTTCGTCGGTAGCTTCTTCGGTCAATTCCTTTTTATCAATTTCTTTTTCTTTTTTTAATAGATTTTCTTCAAAGGGGTGATAAAAATCATTGATCACTGGCTGCCATTTTATTTTACCATCAGCCACTTCATCTAGATCGTCTTCCATCTTGGCAGTAAAGTTATAACTGACAATATCACGGAAGTGTTCCATTAGTAGTTTATTAACAATTTCACCCATCTCAGTTGGGGCCAATCTTTTTTCCTCTTTAGTTACATACAGACGGTCTACAATAGTAGCAATAGTTGGGGCATAGGTGGATGGTCTACCGATACCAAGAGCTTCCATGGCTTTGACTAGCCCAGCTTCAGAGTAGCGAGCTGGAGGAGCGGTAAAATGTTGGAGGGCATCTAGGTTATCTAATTTAAGTTTATCACCAGTCTTTATTTCTGGTAATTCATTATCATCACCATTGGTATCGTAGATAGCTTTGAAACCATCAAATTTAGTAACAGTGCCACTAGCTTTTAAACTCCAGATAGTATCTTTGGCATCAATTTCTACACTAGTAGTTTCGGTGATAGCTTCAGCCATTTGAGAGGCCACGCCTCTTTGCCAAACCAGGCTGTATATTTTGAATTGTTTGCTATCTAAATATTCTTTGACGCTTTCAGGATCATTGAAGGCATCGGTAGGACGGATAGCTTCATGAGCTTCTTGGGCCAACTTTGATTTGGTCTTGAAATCTCTACCACCAGTCTGAATGTGTTTGACACTTAGTTTTTCAGTTACGTATTTGGTAGCATCATTTTTAAAGGTATCTGATAGATTGACGGAGTCAGTACGCATGTAAGTAATCAGACCAACACTACCCTGTGAGCCAAGCTTAATACCTTCATATAGTTGTTGAGCTATCATCATGGTTTGTTTGGCGCTATAGCCAAAACGACGGTTAGCGTCTTGTTGCAGAGTAGAAGTGGTAAATGGAGGTAGTGGGGTTTTTTTATTTTCTTTGGCTTTGACGTCGCTAACAATGAGTTTAGCTGGCTTGATATCAGCTAAGGCTTGTTTAGCTCTTTCTTCATTTAAGTCATGCTTGCCAACGGCTTTGTCATTTTCTTTATGTAGTGACAATTTAAACTTATCAGAACCTTCTTTACTAGCCTCACCTTCAACAGACCAGTATTCTATAGCTTTGAAAGCGCGACGTTCTTCTTCGCGTTCAACTACCAATCTGACGGCGACTGACTGAACACGACCAGCAGATAGGCCGCGAGCAACTTTTTTCCATAAGAGTGGAGAAAGTTTATAACCTACCAAACGATCGAGAATACGACGGGCTTGTTGAGCATCAACCAGGTTTTGATTGATGGCGCGAGGATTTTCCAAAGCATTTTCAATAGCCTTTTTGGTTATTTCATGAAAAGCAATTCGTTTTACTTTTTCATCAGGCAATTTGAATAATTCTTGTAAATGCCAAGAGATTGCTTCTCCTTCACGATCTTCATCAGTTGCGAAATAGACTTCTTCGGCTGATTGGGCTAATTTTTTGAGGGTGGTCACCGTTTTTTTGGCTCTGGCTGGAACAGCGTAGGTAGGCTCAAAATTGTTTTCTACGTCAACTCCAAGTTTGCTTTTAGGCAAATCTCTGACATGGCCGAATGATGATTCGACTTTGTAGCCTTTACCAAGAAAACCTTGAATGGTTTTGGCTTTTGTTGGTGACTCTACTATTACTAATTTGGACATAAATTGGACTATAAATCAATGTTTAGCTCTTGTCAAGTTTAAGTGTTTTTAAGATATACTCTTCACTGACCCATCTTTTTCTTAGTTCTCCACTGAGGAAGAACGAACCAGTGATCAAGATTAGGTCATCTTTTTTGGCTGACTTTAGGGCCAAATCAAGCGCCTGATAGGGGTCATTATATATATGTATAGGTATCTTTGGAGCAATATTTTTACTGGTCTGGTAGAGCTTCCTTAGGTCAGCGGTTTTTCTTTCGGGGATTATGAATCTGGTTAGATAAACTCGATCTGATATAGCCAGAAGTTTTTTTAGAGGTAGGCGATAATTCTTGTTGTGAGCAAAACCTAAAACTAGGTGTAATTTTTTATACTTTCGTTGATTTACAAAATTAATTAAATTGTCGAGCTTATCTCTATTGTGTGAGCCGTCCAAGATTACCAGAGGACTTTTTCCCGTATTTGGGATCCCGCTTTGCGGTGATTGAATTATTTCTTGTCGACAGTTCAATTTGAAATTAGTGATTACCTTTTGTGTATTTTTAGGTTTTATTTTTAGAATGTCCAAAATATTTAAAGCTAGGTTCAAATTTTCTGTTTGTCGGGGAGTATTGAAATAATCACTGAGCTGATAGTCTTCTGCTAAATTTTCTGTTTCTATAAACCAAGCCTGTTTCTTCTTGCAGGTAGTTTTGAAAATTTGGCGAAGTTTTTTATTATGTTCGGTGCTGATAAAAATACTATTTCTTTTTATAATGCCAGATTTATCTTTAGCAATTTTTTCTTTAGTGTCACCCAAAATTTCAGTGTGATCTAGACCAATGTTTGTGATAGCTGCTACTTTAGCTTCGGGGATGACGTTGGTAGCATCATGAGTTCCACCCAAGCCAGCTTCTAGCACTACCCAATCACATCCTTGTTCTTGAAAATATAACAAGGCAATCGCTAGCCAGGTTTCAAAATAAGAAATCGGATCGTCTTTGTAGTTTAAGGTATATTTATCCCAGGCGGGTTTTATTTTTTCTTCCAAAATTTTATGAAGTATCTGTGGTTTCATCAGTTTATCACCCACACTAACCTTTTCTATGGTAGTAGTAGCAAAAGGAGAGATATAGGCACCGACCTTGTAGCCAGCATCGGTCATTAGGGCTTGTAGTATTTTGGTGGTGGTACCTTTACCACTAGTGCCAGCTATATGAATAAACTTCAATTTTTTTTCAGGACTACCAACTAGAGTCAAAAATTTTCTAGTACGATCAATAAAAATACTTCGGTCTTTGATACCGAGCATGTAATTTTTTCGAGGAATATTACCTAAGCCCTCGATAAATTCAATATCTTTTTGGTATTGTTTGAACATATTATTTTTTCTCCTCAGGTCCCGAGCTAGGCCTAGGGGTCAGCCATTTCACACCCAGGTAGGCAAAGGGGGTGTCTAGTAAGGCTAAAATTATTTTTAAAACATAGTAAGGTAAAATCAAACTCCACATAAAAGTAAAGTCAAATTTTGGCGTCATATGATAAAAGGCAATAAATATAAAGATGGTAGTATCAATAAATTGACTAACTATGGTAGATAAATTATTTCTTAGCCAAAAGTATTTTCCCTTGGTTTTTTGTTTCCAATATTCAAAGGCCCAGATGTCATGGAGTTGGGATATAATAAAAGCAATGATAGAGGCAATGAAAATACGGGCGCTATTTTGAAAAACTTCGATAAAGGCTGGATTGGCATCAATAAATCTTTCAGCGGGCTGTACCCAGATACTGATCTTGATGAAAATATAGCTAAAGATCATAGCAATAGCCGTAGCCCAGACAAGCTGGCTGACAAATTTTTTTCCTTTTACCTCAGCTAAAATATCGGTAATCAGAAAAGTGATTGGTACCAGCCAAATACCCATTGATACGTTAAGTGGTCCGAGGCGGATTATTTTTATGCCGACTATGTTTGCCAAAATTATAGAAGTAGCAAATATAACTTGTAGGAGAGTTGTTTTTCTTTCTTGAGATATATTATTTATATTTAAGTTCATTTGGTTTCAAGTTGGTTAAACCTATTAAATTTTAATAAGCCTTGGATTTCTAGGGTAGAAACTATGGGGTTTAATTTTTCCAAAGGCAATTCTAATTTTTGAGAAAGTTTAACCAAGCTCATAGGCTCTGTCTGTAATAAAGTGTAGATTTTAGCATGGGTTTTATTTTTTATTATTATCTCCTGGCGTGCATCTTTTTTATTTACTTGGTAGATTTCCAAAATATCTTCGGCTCCAAGTAGTACGCCAGCGCCGTTTTTTATCAAATGATTTGGTCCTTGGTTTAAATTATAGTTTATATTTCCTGGTAGGGCTAGGACTTCGCGTCCTTGATCAATAGCTACTTGAGCAGTGATGAGTGTGCCAGATTTGAGAGCACCAGAGATTACTATTGTAGCCTGGGCTAGTCCAGCTAAGATTCGATTGCGCTTGGGAAATTGATGTATAGCTGGAGGAGTCAGAGCGGAATATTCTGATAGGAGTAGGCCATTTTGTTTTATTATCTGTTGAGCTAAAGCACGATTGCTTTGAGGATAAAGTACAACTTCATCCAAACCTGATCCCAGTACAGCAATGGTTGGTAGCTTGTTTTCTAAAGCAGCTTGATGAGCAACAGAGTCCATACCTCGAGCCAGGCCGCTGACTATTATTAGAGGAGTGCCAGTCAATTGAGCAATTATTTTTTGGGCACTACTTATATGATAGTCAGTGGTAGTGCGAGAGCCAACTATAGTCAAAAGGTTTTTTTCTTTGAGTAACTTTTTATTCCCTCTATAAAAAAGAAAAAGTGGTGGATCGTAGGTAGCTTTTAAATTTTTAGGATAATCATCATCAAGTATTGTGAGGTAGTTTTCTGTAAGCTGAGAAAATTCTTGATGAAGTTCCTGAATAAAATTTTTGTCCTGCTGACTCTGTTCAATCAGAGTTTCTATCTTAGG
>CALDOH010000103.1 GCA_937912185.1 uncultured bacterium
AAATGACTGATAGAATCCCAATATAATTATAGCGAGACTCTATCGCTACGCTCCAGAGTGACAAACCTTATTATAGATTATATTTATTTAAATCCCTGACTTTCAATAGTCCTTCTTGAGCACCAATCTTAGAAATCACTGAATTGCTATTTATAATCGCTAATTTAAGCGCTCTTTGAATATCACCATTGTATTTGATAAGTCCAGCTACAAAAGATGACCCAAAAGCATCGCCAGCGCCCGTGGTATTGATACCAGCCCGTTTTTGAGCAGCCCGATAATAATATTTACTACCATCGTAGACATGAGCTCCACGATGACCATCGGTTATGACAGTTATTTCTTGTCCATATTGATGCAAAAACTTTAGGATTGCCTTGATATTATCTTTTGTTTTTTTACCTTTTACGCTGACCACCAACTCCAAAGCCTCATCTCTATTTACATCAAAAACATGAGTACATTTCATATATTTAGATAAGCCCTTGAGACCGAGTTTGAGCTGATTGGTACCTGGATTCCAAGCAATCTTTTGTTTTTTCTTGTCACATTCATCAAATAAAAATTTAAACGTAGCTTTACCACTTTTGGGCAAAGAGGTCAAATACACCCAGGGTGTATTTATCTTAGCTACTAATTTTTTAGTTAAATCTATTTTACTATTTGCTCCTCGGTAAGCAAAAATTACATGTTCATTAAAGCGACCAACATTGATCACAAATGATGTACCAGAGATGGTCTTGATATTTGTCTGCACCAGACGAGTGGAAATTTTATTGTCTCTGAGCTCGGCTAAAATCTGATGACCAACCATATCATCACCGATAGATAAAATAGTTTGAGTTTTTATTCCCAAACCAGCAAAATTGATAGCCGTATTCATACCGCCACCGCCAAAAGTAAAACTAACATCTTTGCTATATACTTTGGCGCCGTATTCAAAACCAATTAGTTTTTTGCGCAACAAATCATGCTTGTTATCTACAAGCACCATATCGTCGGTATAAAACATAATATCACGAGTTGCCCCGCCGATTGTAGTGACTGTGTTTTTTAACATTTTTGTTTTTTAGAAAATTCGATGATATTCCCTTATCTTGTCTACAATCAACTTGGTGATGTACAAGAAAACTGCAAACATGCCGCCGATAAAGAAGACACGCATACCAAAACTTACCTCATATAAAGCTAACTGTTGTACCAAGGTAATACCAACCAAAACACCTAAGACGATTATAGCTAAAAAAAGTAACATAATTAAGGAGAAAACTAGCTCAATTACTTTGTTCATCGACATGGGTAAATTTGGTTAATTTTTATGTGTTTATTATAGCAAAAAAGTGGCTTACTCGCCACTAATTCCTAAAACTATCTATATAGTATCCAGCTGCTCCTAAAGCTACGCCCACATTGAGAGATTCTTTAATACCTTTCATAGGAAGCTCAATAATCTTATCAGCCTTTTTTAAAGTATCAGTTGATACACCCCTGACTTCATTGCCGACTATCAAAGCCAAAGGAAATTTTGGTTTAAGCTTCCTATAATCAACTGACGCCTTACTTTTTTCCAAAATGATTATACTGACACCTTCGGCTTTTAATTTTTTAAGCAGATAGGTCAAACTTTTATAATGTTGCCAAGGAACAGACTCATCAGCTCCCAAAGCAACCTTGGATATTTCTTTTCTCGGCGGACAACCAGTATAACCAGTCAAAAACAGCTGATCTATTCCCAAGGCATCAGCTGTCCTAAACATAGTACCCACATTGTAAAGGCTGCGAATATTGTGAGCAATCAAATAAAATTTCATATGCATTCAATTATGTTGACTCCTCGGCTCAAAAATATAAAAATAATTTTTATATTTTACTCGCTCTACGTCGCCAATAAAATTTTCTATTAGTTATCATGAAAAACTTCTTCTTTCTTTTCTTTCATAAAACCAAGCCAATGTTCAAGGGCTGAAACAAACAATTTAAATGGCGCCTCTATAATATAGTCCATAATAAAAGCAAATAGATTTAATTTCCTAAATCTAGAAGCCATCCAACGACCAGCTGAGACAACTGGCATTGAGAAAAAACTAACCAAGAATGATCCCACACCTTCACGTTTGTCTATAACCTTGAGTTCTTTAGCAGTAGCTCGGATCCTAATAGCAAAGAAGCTAACAGCTGTTAGGAAGAACAAGAATATAGCGCCTGATAATATGTTGAAGTTTAATTCTACTAGCATATAAATGATTGAGCCAAAAACTACTACATAGAGTACGGTGTACATGAAATAATAAAATATCTGATAACTAGTACTCTTTTTATATTTTGTTTTGAGTTGACACAAGATAGATTTTTCTGGACGATCATAAATCAAGTTGTGTAGGTTTTCTAAAATCTTTTTGGTATTTTCCTTACTTGGTGGCACAATAGTCAAGGTTACTAAAAACATTAGCAGTGGTGGGAAAACTACATTTATCCCTAGGTTAAAATAATTTACATGATTGAGAACATACATCTCATAGGGAAACTCTACCAAAAAAGCAAATGCAACCTTGGTGATAAAAATATAGATGATTGCCCGAACTGAAGCTCGAGAAATCCGTAAACGAATCTTCTTATATTTTTTATTAATTAAAATATTTGCCTCGTTATGAAGCTGATCGGGACTAACTAAAAGTTGTTCAATGTCTTTGCCTTGACTCAAAATCAATTCATACAAAACCTGGAAAGTGACAACTGGCTCACTAATAGAATTTAAAATTCTACGCTGGTAAGGGTGTTTGAGATGAGATTGAGTTGTATTATAAATTTCTGGTAAATGACTAGCAATCTTTTTGATAGTTTCTCTATCAGCGTCTTTCCATTCTGGGTAGTAAAGATTTAATAGATGATATGAAATAATAGTGTCGTCTGATTTTACCAATGCTCGATGGATAGAGATGTATAGCTGAATATTTTTTTCTCTAATGCTAAGCTCATCGCCCTTGAGCTTAACCCTTGGTTTGGTAACTTCATACATAGCCTCAATGACCGCATCTTCAATATCCTCTGGTTTAAGTAAAATATCTATTTCACAAGCCTCAATAGCAATCAACCAATCAAACAATTCCGTAATCTCATCACCATTGTATAAATCATTCATCAATAGAAACAATTCATTATATTTGGTAATTATTTTTTCTACCTCTTCAATATAATATTCAGGAATAGTTTCGTTTGGTAGATAACGTGAACGAACCAAGTCTTCTACCAAGCCACGAGCAATCTCCGGACGAAGACGTTCCATGATGAAACGACGCTTAATATTTCTTTCAATAGCAAAACGTCGCAAGAGATGAATCTCCTTAAAATCAACACTGTTCCTTAATTTTT
>CALDOH010000104.1 GCA_937912185.1 uncultured bacterium
TGGTTATATGGAGTTGGGTGATATAGACAAGGCAAGTGGTTTGTATAAGGTTTTGTCTTTTAGAGAAAAACCAGCCTTACCAATGGCCGAACAATTTGTAGAAGCCGGTAATTATCTGTGGAATCCGACCTTGTTGGTTTTCTCAGCCAAAAAACTATTGGATTGGTACAAAGAGTTTTTACCTGATATTTATCAGGCTCTGATGAATATCCAAAAAGCCGATTTTGATGCTAAAATTACAGCTGAAGAATATTCAAAAGTAAAGAAAATTTGTATAAATATTGGCTTATTGGAAAAATTATCTAACATGCTAGCTATTCAGGCTGACTTTACTTGGGCTGATATTGGACACTGGCGATCTTTACGCGATGTTTTGCTCTTGGATAAGGATTCTGACAACATTAGCAACACCAAGATCGTTACCCTTGATAGTCACAAAAATTTGTTATATAGTTTTAGCGATAAGCTAATAGCTACCATTGGAGTAGAGGATATGATTATGGTAGAGACCAAGGAGGCTATTTTTATGTGTCCGGCTGATCGAGCACAGGATCTCAAACTCTTGCTCAAACAGATAGAATCTGATGAAGAATTAAAAAAATATTTATGATTCCCGTTAGAAATTCTTACACTTAATTTCTATATGGGAATAGAGCGAATTGATAATTAAATTTCTAACGGGATGATCAAATTTATAAAAATCATTTTTGTCTTGGCACTCATTATTTGTTTTTGGTTTTTATTTACATTGACTTCTAGCAAAGATTCAGATGATACCAAAACAACTTTTGTTATCAAAGGTGGCCAGGGTGTAAATGAGATTAGTGAAAATTTAAATGAAGCAGGTTTGATCAAAAGTAGGTTTGTTTTTGAAACCTGGCTATGGCTCAAAAAATCCGAAGATAAAATTCAAGCTGGTGTCTATGAGGTGCCAGATGATATTTCCATTCGTCGCTTAGCTAATATGTTTATGATTGGCTCTGAGAGCTCTCAGCAGGCCATTACCTTGCTCGAAGGTTGGTCTAGGCCATTTATGGCCGAAGCTGTGGCTAAGGCAGGATTTTCTCAAGAAGAATTTTTGGAATTAACTGCCAAAAAATCTGAGTGGCAGTCAAATTATGATTTTTTGAGTGATGCACCGGTCAATGCTAGTTTAGAGGGTTATATTTTTCCTGATACTTATTTTGTTGATGACACCACTACTTTGGAAATCTTTATTGCCAAATGCCTCAATAATTTTGATAAAAAATTGACCGATGAATTACGTCAGGAAATAGAGGATCAAGGTAAGACTATTTTTGAGGTACTCACCTTAGCATCTATTATTGAGCGCGAGGTACCAGTTGCCTCTGACAAGAAAATGATTGCCGATGTTTTTCTCAAACGTCTAGATGCTGACATTGGTCTTCAATCTGATGCTACTGTCAATTTTATCACTGGCAAAAAAGACCCTACGCCATCACTAGAAGATTTACAGCAAGAATCTCCTTATAATACTTATAAGTATCGAGGCTTACCGCCAGGACCAATTGCTAGCCCAGGTATTGATAGTATTGAAGCAGTGCTTTATCCAACTAGTAATGATTATTACTACTTTTTGACCACCCCAGAAGGGGATGTAATCTATAGTGTGGATCACGATGAGCACGTAGCCAATAAGCAAAAGTATCTTAAATAGGTCATATAGTTGACATTTTGAGTATTTTACTTTATACTAAGCACATCAATTAAATATTTTCACCGCAGACAGTGGGTTTTTGACTAATGTTAGTTAAATATAAGTCCTACCGAGGTAATAAAACTCAGTTTTTATTTATAGTCTGCGGCTTAATTCGCAGATTTTTGTTTAAAATTATAAACATATGCCTAAAACTAAAGAACAGAAAAAAGAGATTTTGGAGAACTTGAAGGACAAGTTGAGCAAAAGTAAATCTATTGTTTTTAGCTCTGACAATGGTACTACGGTCAAAGCAGTAGAGGAATTGAGACAAGAGTTGAGAAAAGCTGGCGCTGAATATATGGTAGCCAAAAAGACTCTACTTAAAATGGCCACCAAAGATATAGAGGGTGAAGATCAAGTAGATGCTCTCAATGGTTCAGTTGGTTTGACACTTTCTTATGAAGATGAGGTAGCAGGTGCTAGTATTATCAATAAATTTGCCAAGAAAAATCAAGCACTCCAATTGTCAGGTGGTGTTTTGGAAGGAAGCTTTATTCTACCTGAGATGGTCAATAGATTGGCTAATTTACCAAGTAGAGAGCAGTTATTGGCCAAGTTGGTTGGTTCACTAAATAGTCCAATTTCAGGTATGGTGGGAGTACTTAGTGGAGTACCTAGAAGCTTTGTTGGTGTTTTGAGTGCTATCAAAGATAAGAAATAATAAACTGTCATTTCGACCGAAGTGGAGAAGTC
>CALDOH010000105.1 GCA_937912185.1 uncultured bacterium
ATAAAAATTAAAATAATTATATAGGTTTAATATTTCAAAAAATTGTCAATAAATTAGCCATAAAACTAGCCGATTCTTTAAATTGGCTACGAAAAAAAGTACTAACTTTAGCTAAATTATTTGGCATGAGTCTACTAATAATAGGAAAATTTACCTTATTTCCTATTATTTTGTTTACTTATAAAAGACTTCTGTTTATCAGGCTAAAAATAAAAAATCTTCGCATCAAAGAATTGAACTATTTACTGTTTATAAAAAAATATTTGCCAGGCGCTATTATTGTAATCATCGTGATTGCTGTTACCACTAATAATATTTTTGCTCAAAGCTATAGTACTGATGAATATGCCAACCGAACCCTACTATCAACTCTAATTTCCAATGAACAAGATCAATGGTCTGAGTTGATCGAAGAGTCTGGTCCAGCTGGTAGCCAAGCGCCAGTCAGCGGATACCTAGAGGATCAAGGTGCTCTACAAGAACTGGTTATCAATACTCCATTTGAAGATGTAGAAAATGATACTAGCTCTGGCGTCTCCCCCGATGAATCCAGCTTGGTTCTAGTAAATGTCGAAGATACAGACCTAATCGCTGGACAAAACCCAGGAGCCAGCCGACGAAATGAGGCTATCGAACACATAGTTCAACCTGGTGAAGTTATCGGTAAGATTGCCGAAAAATATAGCGTTAGTGCCAATACTATTCTTTGGGAAAATGACTTGACCTGGAGTAGTACTATCCGTCCTGGACAAAAATTAATCATCCTACCAAACTCAGGTATTAATCATGATGTAAAATCTGGCGACACAATCCTGTCTATTGCCAAAAAATACCAAACCGACGCTGATAAAATAGTAAGCGCCAATAAACTAGCTGATGCTTCTGATATAAAAATTGGCGATCTTTTATTTATACCAAATGGCGTTAGACCCACCCAAGTAGTCTCTTCTTATAAACCAAGGCCCGCCCCTATTTCTGCCTATAGTGATGAAGAAGTAGCACCAGCTGCTGAGATAAACACTGGTACAAAACTATTATGGCCTGTCCTCAGCCATAGAATCACTCAATACTACCACTGGGGTCATTCCGGCCTTGATATTGGTGATAAAATGGGTAACCCTATCTATGCTGCTGAATCTGGCAAAGTAGAGAGAGCGGGTTGGAACAATGGCTATGGAAACAATGTAGTTATCAACCATGGCAACGGCATTAAGACTCTCTATGGCCACTCTAGCAAACTACTAGTCAAGGTTGGCGATACTGTTTCCCGAGGTGAAACCATTGCTCTAATCGGTTCCACTGGCTGGTCAACCGGCCCTCACCTTCATTTGGAAATACGGGTAAATGAAGTTCGGCAAAATCCTCTCAACTACATCAAATAACTTCAACGAAAAAACAACCCCAATATTGGGGTTGTTTTTTATTTATGAATTATTCTAAGATAATACCACCTAAATCATCGTAACCCCAATCACTAATTGTAGGCACGCTTGATGTTGTCACTTGCTCGGCAAAAGAATTTTCTCCCTCACCAAAAGAATTACTAATCATCTTGTAAGCATTTCTAGTCTTGGGATCTTCTCTGATAAAACCACTGGATATAGGGAAACTTGCTTTCAAGGTATAACCATCGTCACTAACACTGTAGCCACACCAATCAGCCTTAGTTAGGTCTTCACATAAAAATCCCGTAGACA
>CALDOH010000106.1 GCA_937912185.1 uncultured bacterium
GATGAAATCGGTTTTCAGAAGACCTTTGGTGCCAACAAAAGAAGAGTTAGAAATCAGTTGTTCTCCTGAAGTTGAAAAATCCATAAAATCTGGTCGTTACGCAGGCTTTGGTCCGTCAAATGATATAGAGTTGATTGCTTGCTATGGTGTTGTTGCCGAAGAAATGTGGACTGAGATTGAGAACGGATTTAGTCTTTACGACCATAAAAATAAATATGAAGTTGTTCCACTTGTTAGACAAGGACATTATCAGTTGAGTAGTGATAAAATATTGGTTTTTGTAGTTGATGGAAGGCCAAAAGATTTATCAAGCTATGCTGTTTGGTATTTTGTTGATGGTCAGGAAAAACTTTTTACTTACAAATTGTATGACAATATCCCGAGATATATAGCTATCAATATTCACGATGGAGAAATTACTCTATATCCAAACAATTTGGATGAAATCCCAGAAACAGAGAGAAAGATATTTCAAGAATTAGAAAATTTATAGCCAAGATAGTTGACTTTATATACAAGCACAATTAAATGTTGACATTGATGGGGCTATCGTGTTGTAGCTCTGTTTTTTTTGTGCTAAAATTCATATACCTATGACAATTGTTGATAAATTCAAAAGCGTTGTCAAAGAACACGGTGATAAGGTAGCACTTGGTTTTTTGTGGGAGGGACACTATAGAGAAATAAGTTATCAAGAACTAGATAATTATCGTTTGCAATTGTCTCATTTTTGTCATAAAAATAAATGGCAAGTAGGGGATAGGGTGGCTGTCTTGCTGGAAAATTCACCTGAGTGGGTAATGTCTGATTTGATGGCCTCTACACTGGGCTTGGTTATGGTGCCAATACACACGACTTTTAATTCAGAGTATGTAAAAAGAGTAATTGAGCATTCAGAGGCTAAGTATTTGTTGATTGATAGAAAGTTTTTTGACAAACATAGAGAGGTGATGAGTGATTTGCCTCTTGAAGATATTATTATTTTTGGCAGTAGCAAGGATATTGATGACGATAGGGTCAGACCTTGGCCACAACTATCAGAGGATAAATTGAGTAGTGAGATAAATATTGAAGTCTCTGATAGAGATGTTCATACTCTTATCTACACTTCTGGTACTACTGGCGATCCCAAGGGTGTGATGCTTAGCCATAAAAATTTGATTTCTGATGTAGAAGCGGCTAAACGTTGTATTGCGATAGCCAGTAGTGATAGATTTTTTTCTTTTTTACCCTTGTCACATGCTTTTGAGAGGACAGCTGGGTACTATACAGCAATTTTTAGCGGAGCTAGCATCTATTTTGCCCAGAGCAACAAGACTATAATAGAGGATATCAAAAAAGCTCAACCAACAATCATCAATAGTGTACCGCGTATTTTTGAGCGTATTTATGGAAATATTTTTGACAAAGTAGAGGCAGGTAGTACCTTTAAGAAAAAAATGTTTTTCAAAGGCCTCAAGCTAGCGGTTTTGAAACGAAAGCAGGAACTTAAATGGTATCTTTTGCCTCAGTGGAAATTTTTGGACATTATTGTTTTGAGAAAAATTAGAAATGTTTTTGGAGGAAAACTCAGATTGGCTATTACTGGTGGAGCTTCCTTGGATGTAAAAGTTATAAAGTTTTTTGATAATTTGGGCATCAAGGTAATTGAGGGTTATGGTTTGACAGAAACCTCTCCAGTGATTTGTGTAAATAGGATAAACGATTGTCGCTTTGGTACTGTTGGTCAAGCGCTTGATTGCAATGAAATCAAGGTAACAGACAACAAAGAAGTCTTGGTCAAGGGTGACAATGTGATGCTCGGTTATTACAAAAATGAAGAGCTAACTAAGGAAATAATTGATGGTGATGGTTGGTTCTACACTGGAGATTTGGGCTTTATAGACAGAGAGGGATTTTTGACGATTATTGGTCGAGCCAAAGATATGATTGTGCTCTCTACTGGTAAAAATATTTTTCCTGAAGGTATTGAAAATGTGCTCAATGAAAGTCGCTATATTTCTCAGAGTATGATTTATGGGGACAATCAAAAACATATTTCAGCTTTGATTGTGCCAAACTATGATCAGCTCAAGAGATGGTGTACTAAGCATGGCATAAATTTTGATTTAAATGACGAAAGAATTTTGAATTTTTATAAAGACAAGATTGATGGCCGGCTCAAGAATTTTGCCAAGATTGAGCAGGTTGGAAGTTTTAAGCTTTTAGAAGAAGAATTTAGTCAGGATAATGGTTTACTTACACCGACTTTAAAGTTGAAGAGGTATAAGATAATTAATAAGTATACTTAAAATTAATATATGCATTTTATAAAGACAATTTTTATAACAAAACCCGTCATTAGGTTATCTTTTTATCGTTTGGTGATATTTTCATTATCTTATTCTATAGCAGCCACTTTTGTTTTGTGGGCAATACACCAAGTAAATTTTGCCGGGCCTATTTTTGCACCGTTATATTTTTTAGTACCGCTGATATCGTTATTATTTGGTTGGCGAGCCGGTGTATTAGTAGGATTTTTTTTACCAGTTTTTAGTTATTATTTATCTGGAATGCCAGTATTATCAAATTTGCCAATTGTGTTAAGTCAATCAGTTGCCTATGGTTTCTTTTCTGGCTATGCAGTAGAAAAATTAAAATTTAATGTTTGGGTTGCGTTATTAGCCTCTTTGATTGTTGCTAGATTTATTGGTAGTTTAGTTTTGTTTACACTAAAGGATATAGATATATTGATGAGTTTTTTACAATCATTTAAGGTTGGTTGGCCTGGAATAGCATTGCAGGCTGTTTTTATTATCCCATTAGTTAACCTTGCATCAAAATGGATAAATTCAGAGAATTAGAATCTTGGATAGAAAAAGGGTACGTTTTAATAGTTGTTAGTAAAAATAAAATTTTGCATAAATCCAAAGAAGGTGGAGTAGTGGCTTTATGTAAGTTAATCAAGAATGATAGAGATTTATTGAATGGGGCTATAGTAATGGACAAGATAGTTGGTCAGGCTGCTGCTAAGTTATTGGTTTATGGTAATGTGAAAAAGGTTATAACATTATTTTTGAGTAAGGGGGCTAAGGGGGTGTTGACTCAGAATGAGGTTGAGTTTTTTTCTAAAAATCTTGTTGAAAATATTTTGGATAAAGAAAAAAAATCTACATGTTTAATGGATAGATTATCTTTTAAAAAATCTGCTATAGAAATCTGTGATATAGTTTTAAAAAATGAAGATGTTTTATAAGGTTTTAAAAATTATCTTATTACCAGTCATAAAATTATTATGGCTAGGTAAGGTTACTGGTAAAGAAAATATACCACAGGAGGGCCCTTTTATAGTTGTTTCAAATCACAAAAGTTATTTAGATTTTTTTCTTTTACCAATAATTATTCCCAGAAGAATTCATTTTTTAGCGGCTGAGGTATTTTTTGAGAAAAAATTATGGATTCCCTTGGTTAGATTAACAGGGCAGATAAAAGTAGACAGGAAAGCCAAGGACAAATCAGAAGTGTATAAAGAAGTTGAACAATTATTTGCTCGCGGCGGTATTTTAGGAGCTTTTCCTGAGGGTACTAGATCTAGAGATGGCAAGTTGCACAAAGGGTATAATGGTGTGGTAAAGTTTGCTTATAAATACAAGGTTCCTATTTTACCAGTTGGTATAATTAATACCTTTAAGGCTTTGCCACCACATAAAAAATTTCCCAAGTTTATAAAATGTCATGTTAATATTGGACAAACAATCATTGTGGACTCAGATGATTATGATAGAGAGACTGATGGGTTGATGGTGGTAATATCTAAATTGGGTAGAGAGGAATATTATAAATAATATGTCAGTATATTACAAAAAAACAGAACGTAATGATTTGGGGTCAGTAGTAGAGAATATATTCTCTGATTTTAATGTTAATCCTACTGGTACGGTTTTTTTGAAGCCAAATTTTTCTGGCCGACCACCAATTTTAGGTGGCGAGAATACTTCATATGAAGTACTAGAGGCAATAGTGAAAAACTTAGTTAAAAGAAATTGTAAGATCATAATAGGACATTATGCCCTTTTATCTTTAAATAAGAGTACTTTCCCATTTAATCAAATGTTGTCTGTAGGAGGGTATGATAAATTATCAAAATTAGGTGATGTTTCTTTCGTCAATCTAGAAGAACAGGAACATAGGTTGGTTAAAATTAGAGGTCTATATATCCATATTCCTAAAATAATAGATGAAGTAGATTATTTTATAAATGTTCCCAAGGCTAAGACTCACATGGAGACACAAGTTAGTTTGTCTATCAAAAATTTAATGGGACTTATTAGTGGTAATAGCAGGAAAATATTTCATAAATTTTTCCTTAATGAGTTATTGGGATATCTAGGTGTTCATATAAAACCAAATATTAGTATAATAGACGGACTTGTTTCTATGGAAGGGGATGGTCCACACGAAGGCACTGACAAGGAGACGGGTTTTATTGCGGCTGGAAATGATTTGGTTGAGTTAGATTCGTTCATAGCGCATTTAATGGGATTTGATTATAAGCAGGTTGTTCATATAAACCAAGCTCATAAATTAGGAGTAGGGAGCTTTGTAGACAAAAATATAATCATAAAATATCAAAGTGAACTTCACGATTTTAAGAAGCCAGGAGATCATATGAGGTTTGGTAGAAAGATATATTTTTGGCCAACAACCAGTTGCTCTTTGTGTCATGAAGTTATGAGGGATATAAAGAAAAGCTTAAAAAAAGATATACGGCTAGGTTTAAGATTTTATTATCATGCTTATTTTTCCAAGAAAAAGATAAACATAATTTTAGGTAGATGCGAAAATATGGAATATTTCAAAGATGACATTAATATTTGCATAGGTATATGTACAAAATGGTTTGCTGATGAGCACGGAATAGATTTTATTTTAGGTTGTCCACCGTCAGCAGAAAAAGTCGTTGATTTCATGTTTAATAAAATAAAAGAATAAAATAAAAGAATAAAATGGATCTATTTTCTCTTTCATCTCTAATAACAGCAGTACTCTCTTTGTTGTTTGGTTTTTTCTTATTATATAGAAACAGGAGAGCTATAGACAGTAAGATTTGGGCATTGGTTTGTTTCGGTGTTTTTGTTTGGCAGATAGGTTTATTTTTTGAATTGATTTCAGATACGGAGCAACAAGCACTTTTTTGGAATAAAGTCTTATACATAGGAGCTATATTAATCCCAATTTTTTATTATCATTTTGTTTGTGCTTTATTAAGACAAATAAAGAAAAAAAAGATACTTATAACACTTGGGTATTTTATAGCTACATTTTTTATTTACTTTAATATTTTTACGTTATTGTTTGTGAGTGGTGTTCCACCAGCGTTTAATTTTAAATTTTGGGTTGAACCAGGACCATTATATTACCCCTATTTTGTTTATTTCAGTATTTTCTTCATACTTAGTTTTCATAAATTATATAAATCTCTCAATACAGAAGATTACATCGTCAGACAACAGATTAAATATGTGTTGTTATCAGGGTTGTTCGGAGTTAGTGGAGGGGTAACGGTGTTCTTCCCACAATTTTTTGGTTTGTATCCAGTAGGTAATTATTTTGTAATTTTATATTTAGTAATAGTTACTTACGCAATGATCAAGTATCGTTTAATGAATATTAGACTGGTGCTTAGTCGTAGTATCTTATATGGTGTTCTAGTTGGTTCCGTGGCCTCATTTTTTGCTTTGTCAGTCCTAGTAGTTGGTGAAATGATTGGTGGTAACACTCAAACTAGTAAGATTATCACTTATATTATTAATTCTGTTATTGTGGTGGTATTTCTAGAGCCAATAAAAAGAGTCTGGGCCAAGGTTACTGACAAGGTTTTTTATAAAGATAAGATAGACTATCAAGAAGTTCTACAAGAGGGTAGTAATATTTTGGCTCGAGAAATTGATCTAGAAGTATTACTCCGAGAAACTGCCATTCTTCTAGCTGATAAATTGAAAATAAAAGAAGTTTCAGTTTTGACTACTGTCAATGGAGATTATCATTTAGTAGCCAGTTCCAATCCTCACAAGAGTATTTTTGCAGTCAGTAAAGATTTTGTTTCCTATCTAGAAGATAGTAAAAAATTATTAATTATCGAGGAGTTAATAAGAGATGTTGATGATTCTGACGAAGAAGACAAGAAGCAAGCTCGGGCTAAAAAATTTATTAGTGAAGCAGAATCAATCAAGGCAGAAATGATAGTACCGGTGGTAGAACAGGACAAGCTTAATGCTATTTTGTTGTTTAGCTCCAAGCAGTCAGGTGACCTCTATGATCAAAACGATATAAACTTTTTCAACGTTTTTGCTTCACAGATTGCCACAGCTATTGAAAAATCTAAGCTTTATGAAGAAGTCGAGCAACTAAATATCGAATTGCAGGCCAAAGTAGAAGAGCGCACCAAGAGTTTGCAAGAAGCTAATGTTGCTCTAGAAGATCGTAATAAATTTTTGGCCACTATTCAGACAGTGATCAATCTGATCAGTCGTACACTGGACCTAAAGCAGGTCAACCAAATGATTGCCGATAGTATTGCTCGTGAGCTTGGTTATGTCGGCGGTATCCTTAGTTTTATTGATAGAGAAAAACGAGTGCTCAGAGTGGGTGCTATCACCAATAGCCCTGAGACTAAAAAGGCTTTGGTATTTTTGCCCAAAGATCCTCGAGAATATGAAACAGCCTTGAGCAATGACTACAATCTGGGAGCTCAGACTGTATTTTCTGGTAAGATCAATTTTTCTGACAAAATGTCTGACTTTTTATCACCACCAGTAGAAAAAGAAATCATTGAAAAGATCCAGCAGCAACTCGGTGTTCAGACAGCAGTAGCTGTACCGATATTTTCTGAAGCCAAGATAATTGGTGTTATTCACTTTTTACTCTCAGTCAAACGAGAAAAGATTTCTTCTTTGGATATTGAGACCATGACAGCCTTGACCAACCAAGTTGGTCTAGTATCTCGCAACCTTAAGCTTTATGACAATCTCCAGGGGACCAATCAGGAATTACAGGAAGCTAATATGCGTCTAAGGGAACTGGACAAGGCCAAGAGTGAATTTTTGTCTATTGCTTCTCATCAATTGAGAACACCAATATCAGCCATCAAGGGCTATCTTTCCATGATGATGGAGGGTGATTTTGGTAAGATTCCAGGGCCGATTAATAAAATAATCAGTGACTTGTTTGAGAGTGCTTCACGTCTAGCCCGACTGATTAATGTATTTTTGAATGTGTCTAGGATTGAATCTGGTAGATTGAAATTAGAAAAAAAACCACTGCAAGTTACAGAACTTATTACCAGCGTTATTGATGAGCTCAAAAATGAGGCGGCCAAAAAAGACCTTAAACTTACTTTTGTTAAGCCCAAGAAAAAAGTGCCACAGGTTTTGGCTGACAGTGATAAGCTACGAGAAGTAATACTTAATTTGATTGATAATTCTATCAAATATACTCCTCAAGGTTCAGTCACTACTTCTATAGATTTTGACGACAAAAATCTCACCTTTACCGTCAAGGATACAGGTATTGGTATCAAAAAAGAAGAAGTTAACTCTTTGTTTAGAAAATTTGTTCGTGGTTCAGGGGTAGCGCAGATCCATACTGGAGGTTCTGGTCTAGGACTCTTTATTGCTCAGAAGATTATCAAAGAGCATGGTGGCATGAGCTGGGCTGAGAGTGAAGGTAAGGGTAAGGGATCAAGCTTTATGTTTGTCATCCCTCTTTATGACGGAAGTGCTTTGGAACAAGGGGAGAATAGGACTAGTCAAAATTCATGAAGTATAATAAAAAAAATAAACCAGTAAAAACACTAGAGGAGCAATTTAAGCATAAAGAAAGAATTGTATTTCCTGGTGGAGATGTTGAAGTCGTTGACATTGTACCAAATGTTCAAAAGTTTAAGGTGCCAGTTATATTAGGAGTTGGATGGGGCGGTAGGTCAAATGCTTATAAAAATAATGTTTTATTTTTGGCAAAAACCGGCAGGAGAACAATAATAATTGATGCTATACACGGCATAGATTATAAGATGACAAGTGAGGACGATAATGATTTGCCAGCAGCTGAATTAAGAAAGGCCGTGGCTCTTATTAACGTGCTAGATAATAAAAATATAAACAAAGTTGATGCTATCGGTTATTCTGAGGGCGGCATCTATGTCACTTTGGCGGCATTATTGCATCCAGAAAAATTTAGAAGTTTAGTTTTAGTTAATCCGGGCGGCATGATAGGAAAAGATGGAGAGGCTCGTCTTACGGCAGGATTTTTGCAAGATTTAGTTAAACATTTTATTAAGTCTATTGGTAATAAAGAACATTTAAGACGTTTCGCAGCCTTTTATGGTGGTATGTTTAAGTCGGCAATTTCGGATATTATTAAGGCCGTTCATGAAATATCTGCTATTTCTGATTCGCAAATACAAGAGTTTCTGCATAAATTAAAGAATAAAGGTATAGGTATTTCAATTATTCATAGTGTTGATGATCATGCATTTCCTATGGATAGGATGAAAAAAATAACCAAGCCAAAACACGTTGATAATTTCTATTCAGTAAAGGGATCTCATGGTGATTTTGTTATACAAGCAGAGAGGTATACTGCTATAGTGGAACGAGCTTTGAATGATTTGGAGAATAAAAGAAGGTCTATAAAAAGATTTGTACCAACTAAAATATTTTTTACTGTACTTGTTATAACCTTAATACTTATGTTGTTTTTAGAGACTTACCTGTTTTTAGTTTTTATTAGTTATATTAATTAAAGGACAAATAATTTTTGACAAATAAATGAATTTTTGTTTATAATCAAAGCATAGAAAGCCCGCTACTAGCGGGTTTTTAATTATTAAATTAAAAACGGGCATAAGATTAATTTAATTATTAACAAAAAAATATGAAGAAAAGCGATTTTATTTTTGGGTTGGTCCTTTTGTTTTTGGCTATACCCACCTTTGCTCGTGAAAATCTACAGCAACGTGTTGTTGATAAAACCAAGTACATTGATCAATATTTTGAGGTCAATAATAATGGTCAAGAAAGAATGCATATTTTTCTCAATGGAGAAAAAATACTTAGCGTTGATGGAGAAAATGAGTATTTTCCTATCAGTGACCATCTGGGGTCACCGACAATTATCACTGATCAAAACGCAGAAGTGGTAGAAAGCAATGATTATGGAGATTATGGTCAGCTTATACAGCAAGATGGAGGCGTGAGTGATTATAAGTTTTCTGACAAAGAACTGGATCAGGAAACAGGCTTGCAATATTTTACAAATCGCTATTATGATTCTCAAACTGCCAACTTTGTAAGTATTGATCCAGCCTTGATTCAAAATCCAGGAGAGTTCTTGTTTGATCCGCAGCAGCTAAATAGTTATGCCTATGCCCGAAACAATCCAATATTGTTTATAGACCCCTCAGGCCTGACCACAAAAGTGTATTTGGAAAAAGGGAACATCAAAGATGGTATCGAGTCTATGTTTGGGCATGCATTTTTGGCAATAGATGGCACGGTCTACAATTGGGCACCAAACGTAGGTCGTGAGTATCACGGGAATGATTTTAACGGAGAAGATATTGATATTACATCCTGGCACACTTTTGTGGCTCGGGCTGATAAAAAGGATGATAGCTACAATGTTTATACTTTTGATACCAGTGATGAGCAAGAGGCAAGTATTAGAAGATTTTATCTTGATTTGGGACGAAAAAATAATGCCCAGTCAGGGGATGACAGAACAACTTTTAATGTCTTGGGTTATAATTGTACAGACGTAGTAGCTGATGCTCTCAGGTCTGGTGGTGTATTGTCTGAAAAATTCAAGCTAGGAGGCTTGGTATCTCGACCTGGGCAATTAAAGAGTGAGTTTAACAAAAAATATGCCTTGCAAAACGAAAAATCAAATTTATTACATTATATGAAGCAAAAATTTTATAATACAAGGCGTAATCAAGTTTTGCTAAACATCTCTAATAAGTCTATAATAAAACCAGATGAAAATTAAGAAAGTTTTAAAAATTATTTTCTGGATATTTGTTTGTTTTTTACTGTGGCAGATAATAGTTAGTATTATTTTTTGGCGACCATTTATCCAAGAAAGACTAGCTTTTGATATGGAGTCAAAAGATTCACAAACAAGGATTATAAACAATAATTTTGCCATAGAATTTTCTATAAAAGATAGTTGTAGTATAGATTCAGAAATAATGGAGCAATTTTCTACAGATTATACTTGGGGCGGAAATTTTTGGTGTGATTCCTATGATGACTATGTGGCTTTGTTTATAAGCGACAATGATATAGATAATGTTGATGATTATAATAAATTGGAAAATACAGATAGAATTTTTCAATGGCAAACAGAAGAGGGGGTGTGGAATATAATAATCTTGAATAAAGAAAGAAATAAAAAATTAATCATTGGCGGTTACCAGGAAACAGAGCAAATAAAAAATAATATTTTAGGAAGTATAGAGGAATTATAGATCGTCTCTCTTAAAAAAAGGAGTTAGAGAGAATATTTCCTCCCCTTACTAAGGGGAGGTTAGGAGGGGTAGGAGAAAAGTGACGATATGGCTATTATTTATAATAGAAAAAATTTAAGGACAAGAAGAAAACAACTTAGAAATAATATGCCCACTGCAGAACTTATGCTTTGGGCATATTTAAAAACTAAAAGATTAAAAGGATATAAATTCCGTCGGCAATATAGTGTGGCTAACTACATTATAGATTTTTATTGCGTTAAGGCAAAGTTGGGTATAGAAATTGATGGTGATAGCCACTTTAGAAAAGGAGTGGTTGTGTATGATAGGAATCGTCAAAGAGAAATCGAGGCCTTAGGTATAAAAGTAATTCGTTTTACCAATAAACAAATTTACGAAAATATAAATGAAGTTATAGAAAAGATTAGTAGTTTTTTATCTTAACCTCCCCCAACCCCTCCTTAGTAAGGAGGGGAGTTAATAACAAGTCCTTAGTAAGGAGGGGGAGCTGATAGTGAATTTTTAGTAAGGAGGAGGGGGGAGTTTCTTGACAATGAATTTTTTTTAACCTATATTTAATTTAATCAGTAAGACGGCTTTTATCTAAGCGACGGCTATAAAAAAAGACGGCTTATGTCAGATAATATTAACTATAATAATATGCCAATTAAAAAAGTTTTTATTTCAACCCTGGCTTTTACTTTAGTTCTATCAAGTATTCCCTGGCAATCTTTTGCTCGGGAGGATGTTTTAGCGCTACCAGCGCCAGCTAGACTGGAGAATAATTCTCCAGTTATTTTAAATCTTGAACCGGTTGATCCGGGGTCAAATGAATCTGAGTCGAAGGAAAGCGATTTTGAGAGCATTCCTGATATAAATGCTCCAATAGATCAGCAGCCTGAGGAACTGCTAAAAGAACCAGAGAATTTGGCCCTAGATGAGCCGATTGATGTGCCTTATGTAGATCGTGATGAAAAGAAACTGGCTAGTGAACAACTCAATGTTGATATTGATACCAATACTGGCGCCTTGGTCTATTCCTATCCTATTGTCGTGCCTCCTGGTAGAAATGGTCTACAGCCTGATCTGAGGCTTACTTACAACAACCAAAACTCAGACAACTTTAACCATTTTGGTGTTGGTTGGTCACTCAATATTCCTAGTATTCAGCGCGATGGCAAAAGAGGGGTCAACAACCTTTATTCTAGAAATGATTTTACTTCTTCTTTGTCTGGTGAACTACGACCAATTGAATTAGATGCAGATGACACTCACGGCCTTTACGGTTCTCGTATTGAAGGTGGTGGGTTTTTTAAATACGAATATTTAGCAGCTGATAATTCTTGGAAAGTTACTGACAAGCAAGGTGTGATCTATACCTTTGGTTCGGCCAACGCTAGTCGGCAATACAATCCTAGCGACAGTAGCCAGATCTACAAATGGGCCTTAGTTGAGATCAGGGATACCAATGATAATTATGTAAAGTATGAGTACTATCAAGATGCTAATGATATTTATCCTTATAAAATAAAATATACTGGTCACGATACTACTGATGGTATCTTTGAAGTAGAATTTTTGCGCGAAGCAAGATCTGACGATATGGAAAATTATACTACTGGTTTTAAGGTAGATACTGACTATCGTATCTCAGAAATCCAAGCCAAAGTAAATGGTATTTGGGTCAGAAAGTATGAATTGGATTATATTACTGGTGATAATGGTCAGCGCTCAATGCTGGATGATATTACAGAGAGTGGTAATGACGGCTCTAGTACTATTACTTTGCCAGTAGATAATTTTGATTATGCCTCTACTAGCCCCGGCTGGGAAGAGGATCCGGATTTTAATGTGCCTTATTTTTATAGTATATATTTTAATCCAGGGGTTCATTATTTTTATGATGCCAATGGCGATGCTCTGGATGACCATATTGAATTAAGACAATATCCTCCAGCACATGAAGAGCCATACGTCCACCTTAGCACGGGCTTAAGTAATGGTTCTGGTTGGACATTTACAGAAAACTGGGATTTTCCCACTAGCACTGAAAATAATTTAAACTTTAGTGCTACTAGATTTGCTGATGTAAATGGTGATAATTTGACCGACGTTATTATTGCTGATTATTATAGAGGTATAAGAGATATTTATATCAATAATGGCACAGATTGGGAGTTAGATGACTCTTATAATTTTCCAACATATTTTAATATGAATAGCTATGGTAACTCTATCGATGCCGGTGTTCGTTTAGTTGATTTAAATGGTGATAGCCTAGTTGATGTAGTAAAGTCTATTGGTTGTGGCACAAGTCTATGTACAGGAGCTTGGCTTAACAACGGTCACGGTTGGTCTTCTACTAATGATTTTCAAGCACCAGTTGGTTTTAGCGCACCAGAGTACGTATTTTTGCAAAATCAAGACATCGGTGTACGTTTAGCTGATGCAAATGGCGATGGGTTGGTTGATATCTTAAGATCTGATGGGCAATATAATGAAATATATATAAACAACGGTTTTGGCTGGGAGGAGGCTGGTTATAATAACCCTGTGGTTTTTAAAGATGTTTTAACTGGAACGCGCAGAATAACGGAATTAGTAGATGTAAATCAGGATGGTTTGACAGATATTGTGTATATTAGCTCCAACGGTTCACCAATTGAAAAATTAGTTTATATCAACAATGGTCCCGGTTGGTCGTTGAACCCTTCTTATCAACTACCAGCTATTGATAATATCCATATATTTGAAGGAAATTTTGCTATGGCCGACATCAATGGTGATGGTTTTATAGATATTATGCAAAATAGGGATTCGGACTCTATTTATGGTGATGATGTCAAAAAAGTTTTTATTAATACTGGTAACAAGCTTTTATTGGAAACAGTAAATAGTAGCCAGGGAGCTAGAATAGATTTGACCTATAAACGTAGCAATCAATATCGTGACGTTTCTGGTGATTTACTTAGCCCTAGTTTACCCTATGCACTAGAGACAGTAGAGGGAATTACTATAGATGATGGTTTTGATAATGATATAAGCACTACCTATAGCTATGAAGGAGGTGAAAGATATTATGACGGTGCCTATGAAAGTCGCTACGCTGGATTTGCTGAGGTTGCCAAAATAAATGGTGCTCAAAAAACAGTCACGTATTTTCATCAAGGCAATGATACTAATAGCTCTCAAGGTGAAAATAATGATAGCTACTATAAAATAGGCAAGCCATATAGAGCAGAAGTATATGATGATACTACTGAGACTTTACTTAAACAAAATCTGACCAAGTGGGAAGAAAATCTCAATGAGCCTGAGGTTCAGGCCAAGAGCATGGTTGCTGATCCAAGTATAGTAGCTCTTTGGACTTTTAATGGTTCTGCTGGTAGTACGGAAAAAGTTGATAATATAGTTGGCGGCCCTAATCTAAATGAAATAAATAATCCTATCTCTGTGATAGGCGATGATTTTGATCCGGATGGAGCCTATAATCTCAACCGTTATTATGAGAGGTATCTCAAAGCAGGTGATAATAGTATTCTTGATTTAGATTATGATTTTACTCTTGATGCTTTGATAAAATTTAATAATACGCCACAGCAAGATTATGTTGCGCCAATAGTTTCCAAGGACAGGACAGATTTTCCAGGAAGACTTCAATATATAATTGGTTATCGAGATGATACTTCGGGGGCAGGGAATAGAGGCGTATATGTACAGTTGGTTGGTGATGGTGGGTATGCTCATTCTGATTTGTGGTCTTGGGAACCCGTAATTGGTGATTGGTATTATGTAGCCTTTGTTTTTGATAAAACAGCAGGTTCAGTAGAGGTTTATATTAATGGGGTTAGCTTAGGAAAGAAATTTGGGTATGCGGGGAGTATCATAGATTATGCGGGCGATTTTTATGTAGGAGCACATAGAGGCTCAAATTATAATAATTATCTTTATTGGAATGATGATATAGATGAAATAAGGATTTCTGATAAAATACGTAGTCCACAGGAAATCGCTGATTATAGTCATATTATTTCCAACGAACGTAAGTTTGTTTATGATACTCAAGGTGTCACAACCGACTTAACTGACACCACTAAATCAACTGCAGTACAAAAAGAATATAATTTTGTAGACGGCAATCTAGAAATGGAACATAGTCTGGGTGAAGTAGAAATAAACTTAGGCACAGGCGTCATCACTAGCCAGATCGCAGGTGATGAAAAAGATACCGAATATCTTTATGCTAATAATGAAACCAAACATATATTGGCAGCACCCAAAACCAAAATTATTTCTGATACTGCTGACAGCAAACAGCAGGATCTATACTATGATGAAATGGCTTATGGCCAGGTGAATACAGTAAATCTGACCAAAGAGGACTATATACAAGAAGATGTAGAAATAAATAGAAAGTTCAATAGCTACGGACTGGTCTATGAGCAGTCAGATCCAAAATTTGCTACTACTACTATTAGCTATGACACTAATAATCTCTATCCTATTTCTTCAGAAGATCCATTGGGGTATGTTACTTTGACAGAATATGATCCAGTCTTTGGACAAATAGCTAGCTCTACTGATCCAAATGGCCTAGTGACCAACAACAGCTACGATGCTCTAGGTAGGCTCAAGGAAGTAAAAATATCAAATCCAGACAATCCTAGTCAGCTGGTGACTAAACAGCAGATTACATATTACGATACTAATTTACCTCGATACAGTGAGCTAAAAGATTATTTTACCACTTCAAACTATACTACTAGTCGTGAATACTACGACGGTTTGGATAGAATCATTCAAAAGAAAATCCAAACCGATAATGCTAGTGAGTGGTCAACTGTAGATATCAACTATGACGAACAAGGTAGGGTAGAGCGTGAGTCTTTGCCATACTACACCTCTAGTGTCAGCTACAGCTCTGCCGACCTCAATCAGCCAGCTAAAACATATACCTATGATGCAGCTGGAAGAATCACTACAGAAACTACACCAGTTGGTGCTACTACTTATCACTACGATGGCTTTACTACTATCATTACTGATGCCAATGGCGACAGAAAAGACCTTAGCAAAGATGCCTATGGTAATTTGGTAGAAGTTAAAGAATATACAGTTACTCCAGACTTTGAATTTGAAGTAGATGTAGATACGGCTGCTCTTTGGCATATGAATGGTCCAGTCGCCAGTGCTAGTAAAAAAGACAATGAAGAAGGTACTCCACAATATGATCTTACAGAAAATAATGTCCCAACAGATGCTTCTGGTTTCAATGGGCTATTAAATGGTGCCTATGAATTTGATGGTACAGACGAGTATGTTTCTTTTGTAAATAATCAAGGTGGATATCTGTATGGTACAGCAAGTACAATTGAAGCTTGGGTATATATAAATCAGCTAACTGGAGAGAGGCAAACAATTTATGAAGATTGGGACATAACGCCGTCATATTTATTGAGTTTTTATATAGATACCAATGGCAAATTGCGTGCAGAAAGGAATTACGCCAGTACCAATTCAGAAGCTATAGGTGGTACAACCTTACCAACCGGGGAATGGTTATACATAGCAGCTGTGTTTGAGGAAAATGAGCCCACTAAGGTTTATATAAATGGTCAGTTGGACGGAACAGCTCCAAATAGTGCCAGTAGCCCGAATATGTCGTCTTCAAATGGCGTGCATATTGGTGCCTGGCAGTATAATAGCAGTATGTATTATTATTTGGATGGCAGGATAGATGAGATTAGGGTGTCTGATGTAGCTAGAACTCAAGTAGAAATGCAGGAATACTATGAAGCTTATTTAGCACCATACAGTAAAAATAGTGTCGGTGAGTATTTGACCACTACTTATGAATATACTTTGACCAACAAACTTGAAAAAATTACCGACAGTCAGGGTAATATCCGAAATTTTCACTATGACGAGCTAGACAATCTTGACTGGCAAGACATGGTCCATAAATCCACAGTAGTAAGTCCTGACAAGATAAACTACACTCACGACAAAAATGGCAATGTTTTGACTGAAGCTAGTTTCAAGGGCGATGCTATCTCCTATGTCTATGACAACCTCAATCGAGTCACCTATGAAAAGCTTTCTGGAGTCGATCAAATCTCATATACCTATGATCAAGGTAGCTACGGCAAAGGTCAGCTTACTTTTGCTGACTATGGTGGCAATAACAAAAAATATTATAACTATGATATCTTTGGTCGTTTGGTAAACAGTACCACTACTATTGAAAATGAGAATTTCAGTATGGACTTTGAGTACAATCTGAGTGGTGATGTCACCAAGATTGTTTATCCCAATGATTGGCAAGTAATCTATAATTACAATTCAGTTGGACAAGTTGATGAAGTCCAGCTTGATAAAGGCGCTGGGCCAATAACTTTGGTAGAAAATATCGAGTACAATGCCAATGGTCAGATGACTCATTTTGAGCGCTCCAATGGCGTAGATACCACCTATACCTATGATCCAGATCAAAACTATCGTTTGACCGATCTAGAGACTACTGACGGTGTTGATATGCTCCAAGATTTGAACTATAGCTATGACTCGGTCGGAAATATCACACAGATAAATGACGACTCAGACACTGACCTAGCCAAAGTAGTTTGGTATGATTATGACGACCTCAATCGTCTGGCTTCTAGTACAGTCAATTATCTAGGTCATCCAGCCGACAACTATTCACGGCAGTATCAGTATGATGAAGTCGGTAATATGACCTATCATTCTGAGCTGGGTACCATGAATTATGACAATGACAATCCTCATCAGCTGTCTGGCTATGGTACCCGTACTTTTGTGTACGATGACGCTGGTAATATGACCCATAACGGTGGTTTTGCTAAGTTTGCTTGGGATCACAGAAGTAGACTCAAGAGTACCTATGACATAGCCAGTGAAGATAGTACTTACTACAAATATGACCACAACAATCAGAGATTTATCAAATATACTGAAAGGTATGTCTGGGTACCACCGGATATAGAAGATCCTTATGTAGAAATGAGAGCAATGACAAGCAAAGTTGGTGGTGGAGGTTACTACGAACTGAGGAGAGTCAAGGAGGATAAATATGTAGATGGTTACTTTGAAAAAAATCTTGGCGATCATACTAGAACGCATATAAACTTGGGTAGTATGAAAATAGCTACTGCCAAAGACACTAGCGATCCTTACTTTATATTGTCTGATCATCTTAATTCTAGTACAATAATAACAGACAATAGTGGAAATGTAGCTGAAATTAGTGATTATGCGCCTTATGGTACAGAAGCATATAGTGATGTAACTCAAGATGTGGGAGATGATTATACCTTCACTGGACAGGAGTATGACGAAGAAAACAACACGCAGTACTTCGGTGCACGTTACATGGATAATGAAATAGGACGATTTTTGAGTGTGGATCCTGCTACTTTGATCCTGCACGATGGACAAGAATTAAAAGAAATTACTAATGGTGATTTACAGAAGTTATTATCCAATCCACAGAATCTCAACTCATATAGTTACTCAATTAATAATCCAGTAATTTATGTTGACCCAGATGGTAATTTCCTAGAGACTTTCCTTGATGTAGGGTTTGTTACTTATGATTCAGGTAATACTCTCTACAAGGGTGGTCAATTTATAGGATCTTTGTTCTCTGGTAATCTGCAGCAAGCATCAGATGCATCAGAGGCCTTTCTAGGGTCGTTTGTTGACTTAGGTACTGATACAGCCGCTATGTTTATACCTTTTGTGCCAGCTGGACTGACTAAAGTTGATGATGCCGCTAAACTGGCTAATAAAGCTAAGAATTTTGACGCAGTAGCTCAGCAGAGTAAGATGCTTAAAGGCATTGAAAATAGTAAGGCCATAAATACCTTGAAATCTGTATTTAAAACAAGTGATACAATTCCTGGTGGTACGATGGGAGCGCTAAGGAATGAGATAATGACAGGAAATAAGACAAAAGGCATATTCCATACCAAGAAAGCTGAGAATGTTATTAATAACATAAGGAATGTATTTAAAACCGAAAATCTAAATAAGATTGAATCAAGTCGTTTGCAGGGCATTAGTAATAGTCTTAAATCATTGATTAAAAATATTAAATACTAAAAATTTATGAAAAAATTGTATACAGTAAAAATTACATTTGCAGATTTTACCGAGGGAGTTGAGCAATATGAGGCTGATTCCGCGGAAGAAGTAGTTGAGTTATTTTTTCAAAAGGCTGAGTGTTTCGAGCGTTATGATAGAAGTAAGCTCTTGGAAGTTATGAAAAGAAGATTAAAAGAAAAAAGTGCTCTTATACACGTAGCAGATGGTATACGAGGAGTGTGGCTTGTTAATACAGGAGCTGAATTTCAAGATTTTGAAGGGGAGCTTGAAGCTATATATGGAGGTATAGTGGTGCAAACAGATCCGCACGGGCCTAGAA